>CALCHE010000191.1 GCA_937901145.1 uncultured Clostridia bacterium | reverse complement strand
TACTTATAATGATAACATAGAATAAGAGGGATTTCAAGATAAAAATGTTAAAAGTAAACAGAAAAATATCCCCAACCATAAAGATTGGGGATATAGACACTCTGATTATCCGATTTCCATAATCGCTTTGTAAATTCTTTCGCAATTGTTTTTATCACTGAAGGCAAAAAATTTATTAATCCTATCAAGATATTTCTGCTCATTTTCGCAGTCACGCTCTACGGAAGCTATAATAGCATTTGCAGTTGACTCCAAATCATAACAAACGGGTCCGAATCCCTCTTCAGCCCAATCAAAGGAGCCCTCTTCATAATTCTGTCCCTCATAGAAATTTTCCTTGTCGAACTGAGCATAAACCAAAGGCTTTCTCAGATATGCAAAATCAAAAAATACTGATGAATAGTCAGTTACCATAAGAGCTGATGTGGAGAATATATTTTTGTAATCAACGAAGCCCTGATTAACCTCAAAGACATCATTTTCTTCAAAATCCACACTTTGCTTCGAATGGATGGGATGAAGACAAAAAAGACCCTTATAACCTTTAGCACGCATAGTTTCGAGAAGTTTCTCGTCGTTAATCAGTGAATTATAAAATTTGAAATAATCGGTTTCCTTGAATCCGTCAAAATAAACACTTTCGGTTTTTGCGTTATAACTCTCCTTAATGGAAGCTCTCCAAGTCGGAATGATAACGATTTTTTTCTCAGTCCTGTTCTCAAGAAGGTCATAACGGGCAAAGCCTGTAAGTGCCACCTCTTTTTCACCGTAATAATATCTGCCGTTAACTATAGAGTTTTTCTCTCTTTCTGCAGCAGTAATGAACAGTCTGATGTTTTTATTGTGCTTATGAAGCCAGGACGAAACATCATTGTAAGTAATGCCGTGCTGAAGGAATATAAAATCAGATCTGACAAGATCTGTGAGATACGGCCTCTCCTCTCCCGAAAGCGGGTTTGTCGAAATTTCCAGACCGGAAGAATTTATAATCTTGTCTGCGCAAAGATAATAAGGCTTATAGTCCTTATCCTCGAAATGAATAACCTTGCCGTATTTCGATAAACGCTTAGCATCCTTACTTTCTTTACTTATAACGAAAACAGGAACGATACTCTTATCCTTCTCCTGATAAGAGCATATAAACTTAAAGAATGCCTCTGCATTGTCTCCTGCTTTATCGAAACGGTCAGAAATGAGCCACAGCTTTTTACCTCTGAAAGTAGTCTTTCTGAGCCACATAGCACGCTTTCTGAGTTTAAGAATATCTTTGAGCTTTTCTTTTTTCAGCCATTTGCGACATTCCTTCTCCAGACTTCGTGCTTCTTTTTTCAGATCCTCAGGACAATATACGAGAATGCGCTTTCTTTTACACATAATGACATACTTACCCTTGATTCTGTAACCCGGTTTAAATACCTTCGTATTTGAAAGGAACTTTCCGTAATCGAGGCTCAGATCATATGGTACGCCGTTGATAATCAAAGCAATTCTAACAGACATTCTGTCCTTTTTCTTAAAGAACTTCTTAATATCAATAACACTTTCAAAATAGAAGTTTCTGTTTCTCGAACCGAAGAAATTGCTTTCCGGAGCAAACGGATACTCACTGAGAGTAACAGGGTAAAGCTTTTTATTTATTTTGATCGCTACTTCGAACTCGTTACCGGGACAGCATTCAAAAACCCAACGCGCAATAAGACCGTTGATATTAAGCATACCGCCTTTTATGTCAAAAAAGCTTATTCTACAGCAGTGATTATTATTTGAAGGTACGAAAATATTAATATCCTTATACTTTATCGTCCCCTCTTCAGGGTCAAAAACAGTTTCCGACAAAAGATCAGTATCATTTTTTAGCTTCATAAGAGCTACCTTTTTTGCGATATTCTTATGATATCTGGTATTGACAATGATATCATCGTCAACCACACTGAGCTTATCCCTGAGAAGAGCACAGTAATCATCATAAAACTGTTTGTCCTCAACAATCTCCTCAGGCGGTTCGAGGTTTACTCTCCAGCCTATATCATAAACAAGAAGATTCTGAATATAGGGTATAACGCGACCGCAGTATTTGCGCGACATTTCTATGAGACCCGAATAATAAAGTTCGGGAGACACTGTATAATATTCCGGATTGAGTTTCTGAGTCTGTGTAGCAGAACTCTGATCCCTTCTTTTGCGATAAAAATGAAAACCGTCATGAATTACGCCGTACTTAAGCTTTTTGAGAATAATTGCGTTTATAAACAGTGCATCCTCACCGAATTTCACTTTTTCATTGAAACGCTCATCGGTTATGGCCTCTCTTCTTATAAATGCAGAGGTAATGTGAAGATGTACACATTCACAGTCTTCCTCATCAAGAATATCTATAACACGTGTTCCGTTATGAAACTTATAGTCAAGAGCATGAAAAGCACTTCTGGCATCAAAAATTTTCATACGGTTACATACCACATCAACTTCGTCACCGTATTGTTCAAAAAACTTGTATACCTTTTCAAAAGCAGGTTCTCCCCATTTATCATCAGAATCCAGAAAATTGACATATTTTCCCTCAGCATATTCCAGGCCAAGATTTCTGGCACTGCTTACACCGCCATTTTCCTTGACCACATACTTAATGTTATTGGGATACTTATTACGATATCGCTCACAGATTTCGCCGCTGTTATCAGGTGAACCGTCATTAACAAAAATAATTTCTATATTCTTCTTAAATCCTATACTCTGCGAAATAACAGATTCTACGGTTTCCTCCAGATAATTTTCTACATTATAAACAGGAATTATAACTGAAAACTTATATTTATAGTTCTGCATTTATTTAACCTCTCAAAAAAGATATAATGTTCATCTGTTGATTATATCACAGATGGTGTTTGTTTTCAACCTATTAAATTCTTAAATTTTTAATATAGTTTACGCATTATTTTCCCCATAACTGCCCTGCAATTTTTTCCTCAAGTTGTGCAAGCATTTTTCTGATTCTCAGCAATTCAAAAAGCTTGCTTCTGACCCAGTCAACTAATGAACATCCGAGGAAAATGACCACAACAGCAATTCCTATCCGAAAAATCTGTTCAACGAAACTATCAATGCCGACAAAACTGTTTTTGACAACAATTTCTCTGAAAAGATTATTGTCATGAATAAGATAGACACCAAAAGTAAGAGGTGCAAAAAAGGCGATTATTTTCGCTGAAATCTTTTTAACACGGAGTTTAGAAAAACCTATAAGCAAAACCACAGCCGTAGCCAGAACAAGCGGAGTAGTATAGTTCAGTGCAGGAACTCTCACCGCTTCTTCGGCAGGTACTACAGTATTATGCTTTTCGATAAGAATCTTTTCAAGCCATACGATTACGGTAAATGCAAAATAAGCAATAAACAGATACACTGTTTTTACATTTTGTAAAAAACCGGTTTTTCTGATTATTCCGCCCAGAACATACAGAATGCCCAGCCACAGAGCACTGTAACCGCTCCCCGTACCGAAAAGCTCCCTTTCAGCAATTACAGGCATCACAGAGAAAAGCCCTATCATTGTCAATCCGAGCACCTTAAGCTGTTTATCGGAAAGATTATCTATCACTGCGTTAAAAGCCGGAATAAAGAAAAACATACAGAAATAAGCTGTGAAATACCAATACCCATTATTAAGAACAGGTGTAAAGCTGTCTTTGAAATGTTGCATATCCGTTTTCGAAAGCAGAAGAAAAACTCCCGCGACAGTTACAGAATAAAAAACCGTCTGAAGCCATATATAGCCGATATTAGAATATTTGAATTTCGATTTACAGCCCACATAGCCTGAAATCAAAGCATAACAATCCACTGCGCTGTAACAGGCAATCTCCAGAAACCAGAAAAATATATACCTTTTAGACAGTTGTACAGGCTCATAAAGAGCTCCGCCATGACCCAGCATATGCAAAACAACTATCATCAGCATTGATACTATCCTGAGTAAATCTATACCGAAATTTCTTTTACTGACAGTTAAACTGTTTTCTCCCATTTTAAATAATCCTTCCGTTTTTTATTACTTATTAAATATACGAAAAAGCTTTACATCTACAGGAGATTATAGCACCGATGCACATCTATTTCAAGTGCTTTTTTATTAAACATAAACGACCTTAAAAATGCTTAATAATTGCTTTCCTTGACTAAACAGAATATTAGTGATATAGTATAGTGAATTATATTATCTTTTGATATAAGGAGTTGATTAACAATGACGATAGAAAAGCTTAAGGAGCTTGAGCCTATTTTCGGCTCGTGGTATGTAGATTCCAAGCTTGCCGAGGGCAGAAATTCAAAGGTTTTCAAAGTTTATAAAACCGTAGACGGTGTCACAGAGTTTCTGGCACTTAAAACAGTAAAATTTCCCGGCAGTGACAGAGAGCTGAGCAGGATTATCGAGTCAGGCAAATATAAAACAGTCGGTGAATATCTTGACACCATGGAAGCCGCCGTGACCGAAAATATGACCAGAATGCTTTCCCTTCGCACTAACAGAAATATCGTCCGTTTCGATAATTTTCATATAGTCAAAGAAAGCTCCTGTTTTTATGTGGTTATGCTTATGGAGCTTCTTTCACCCTTCAGTGAAAAAGTAAAACCCACAGAAATAACAGCAGAACAGGCTGTAAAAATAGGTCTTGATCTGTGCAGTGCCATAGAGGGTTTCAGAAAAATCGGCATTACTCACCATCAGATAAAGCCTGAAAACATCTATGTCGACAGTGAAGGAAATTTCAAGCTGGGAGATTTCGGTATATCAAATATTTCAGGACGAGGAAAATCAGAAGCATCACCTTATATGGCTCCCGAAATATACAAAGACTCTTCCGTTGATACCTCTTCGGACATTTACTCCATCGGCGTTCTGCTTTATAAGCTGATGAACAATAACCGACTCCCCTTCCTTCCCGCTTATCCTAACCCTGTTTCCCTCAGTGACAGAGAAGAGGCTTTCAAAAAACAGTTAAGCGGAAAGCCATTATCCGCACCCATAAAAGCGGATCCCGAAATGTCAAAAATCATTTCAAAGGCTATGGCTTATCAGCAGACAGACAGATACTACAGTCCTCTCCTTATGAAAACGGAGTTGGAAAGATACATCGAAGCCTTATCGGCTCCCGTCGAAGCTGATGTACCTGTTTATCAGCCCGTTCAGCCTCCCGTCTATATCCCAGTAACGCCTGTGACAGCCTTCGATATCGCAGACGAAAGCGATGATGAGGAGCAGTCAATCTATCTCAAGCCCGATACAGCTGTTTCCGAAGCTGAAAAGACAGCCTTCAGACAGGCCTTCAAGGAATCGGCAGAAGAATCCTACGACGACGAAGACGACGGCAAGGATAACAAAAAAATGTACCTTCTGGTAGCAGCGATCATAGCAGTGGTCGCTCTGATAATCGGAGTTATATTTATCGGCGGCAAGGATGATACCGGAGAAAACAATACAACCTCTCCGTCGGTAGTTCTCCCCACAGTAACCACAGCGCAGCCCTCCACGGTTCCGACTACGGTACCTCCTACAGTTACTACTACAGAGCCCACCACCACGGAAACAACTACAGAAACTACCACCGAAACTACTACTGAAACTACTACTGAGGCCACTACTGAGGCCACTACGGAAGCCACCGCAGCTCCCACAGCTCCTACTGCGCCCTCCTATACAGGCACTCCCGAGCTTGTAGTGTCAGGCTTCTCTGACGGTGATGTTTCCGCTGACGGCAGAATTTACACCTCTGTAGAGGATTATACTATCATCAGCACTCCTGAAGACGAATTCTTCGACGAAGTTATCCTCGAAATATCCACCCCCTTCGGTGAAAATGTCAATGCAACAGGTAACGTCTATATTTACGAAATGTCCGGCTCATCTGTAATACAGAAAACAACCGCCAATTTCGAAATCACCACCACGGAAGATGACGGTGCTCCGCTTATATGCTGTTATATCACAGTCGACGACGGTGATTTCTACTACTCACCTGAGCTTTATCAGTATTATGTATGTCTCGAAGAAGGAGCCATCGAATCTGACAGTGCAATCTCCCTGCCCCTTCAGCTACAGGTATAAATCATTTCCGTCGGAGCTCTTAAAAATTCCAGGAGCTTCCGACGGAATATTTTTTGCAAATTTTATTATTTTTTTCATAAAAGGTATTGACTTTTCGTTTTTATAGTGATATATTATACAAGCGCTCGAGAGAGTGGCAAATAAATATGCGAGAGTGGCGGAATCGGCAGACGCGCACGTTTGAGGGGCGTGTGGGGCAGCTCGTACGGGTTCAAGTCCCGTCTCTCGCACCATGATGCGTGTTCATAAGGGATTTGAACACGCATCCTTTTTTTTGCTAAAAACAGATTGATATATTTTTTGTAGTTTGTCGCAGTTAATCTGCGGCTTTTTTCTTTTATGCCGTTTCGGGTAAAGCGCCTGAGATATAATTCACCGCTACTCCCTGTCTTGTATCGTTTACGATGGGGATTTTGTCAGGCAGTTCAATATACCCTACAAAGCGGTAGTAAATCACTATCCTCTGCGTTTTGTTTTTACCTTTACCCTCTGCCTCATAAACATCAATGTGGTCAATAAGCTCCTTTGCAAGAGGTGCAGTAAGTGTTTCCATTTCAATAAAGCTCCTAACCGCATTAAGAAAGATTTCTTTACCTTTCGTTGTCTCTTGTGTACTTGAAAGCTTCTTTCTAAGTTCAGTAATCTTCCCTTTGAGCTCTGTCCTCTCCATCTCGTATTTATGTGACATGTGAGTAAACCATTCATCTGTTACTTTTCCCTCGGCATTGTCTTCATATAGCTTTTCATAAAGATTTGACACCTTCTGCTGCCTTACAAGAGCTTTTTGAAGCTCACCTTCAAGATACCTTGTCTCTTCATATAAATCCTTGTTGGACTTTCTTTCAAGAATCAGCGCAAGTCTTTCTTCATCATATTTAAGAAAGTTTGCAAGGTGTCTAAGCTCTAGTAAAACTATCTGCTCAAGAGAATCTGAACGAATGTAGTGTCTTGTAGGGCAATTACCTCGGGTATCCTTGATATAGTTACCACAACTGAAATAATGTATCTCTTTATTTGTGGTATTAGTATGATACCTCATATTGCTGCCGCAGTCGCCGCAACGGATAAGTCCGCTGAAGATGTGCTTCTTTGCATTTTCGGGTTTGGGAGCTCTTCTCTTGACCTTTAACAGATTTTCCTGTACAAGCTCAAACACTTCTCTTTCAATGATAGGCTCGTGAACATCCTTGAAGATTCTCCAGTTTTCTTCAGCGTTCATCAGCCTCTTTTTGTTTTTGAAATTCTTTGAGTAGGTTTTGAAATTGATTACATCACCGCAGTACTCTTGTTGAGTTAAGATTTTCCTTACGGTTGTCTTGCTCCATCTGTAAGGGTCGGCAGGCATTTGTTTGCCGCCTCTGTTTAAACCATTACTGTGCCAATATGCCATAGGGATATATACTTTATTTGCCTGAAGAACATGAGCAATGGCTTCGTTACCCTTACCCTCTATGCACATTCTGAAAATACTTTTCACTACCTGTGAAGCATCAGGGTCGATTATCCATTTCTTTTTGTTCTCGGGACTTTTCATATATCCGTAAGGTGGTTGAGATAAGGGCTCACCAAGGTTGCCTCTTATTCTGTTTGAGCTTCTGATTTTTCTTGAAATATCCCTTGCATACATTTCATTCATTATGTTCTTGAAGGGTGCGATTTCGTTTTCACCCTCGTCACTGTCTACCATATCATTAACAGCGATAAATCTTATGTTATGTTCAGGGAAATAGTTGTCGGTGTAGTGACCTACCGAAACATAATCTCGTCCTAATCTTGATAAGTCCTTTACCATAACAACAGAAATGTATCCCATTTCAATATCGTCAAGAAGCTCCT
>CALCHE010000190.1 GCA_937901145.1 uncultured Clostridia bacterium | reverse complement strand
GAGAGCAAGGGATTCGAACCCTCGAAGCCGTTTTAGCGACTTACACGATTTCCAAGTGCTTGCCCGATAACCCCGAAACCTTTATAAAACAAGGGTTTAGCGGCATTTTAGCACACTAAAGAAACTGCCGTTTCGTCGGCGAAAAGGTCGGCAGAAAGGGCATTTTAAGCACTTTTCAGAAATGGCGTCAAATGGCGCCGAAAGGCTTGAAAATATCTACGGCACTGTCTTTAGCAGTGCCGTAATTCATTATGCAGAAATGTATTCATCTAGTGTTCTTCTTTGTCCTGTAATTGAAACTTTTACTGGAGAAAGAGGTACTTCTGAACCTTTCAACACTGTATCAAGGTTTTTAGCTTCTCCACCGCCAAAGTCATAATCGGTTTTTATGACATACATAGTGTGCTTGCTATTGCCTATAACGACTCTCCTTGAAAGTCTATCCTTTTCATGCTCAAGAATCCCTTTGCCGGCAAACTCCTTTAGGATAAGCTTAGGGTCAAGATTTATCCGCCGTAGCATATCTTCAAAGATATCTTTGAAGATAACAAGCCTATTGCTTTTACAATAGCCTTTTACGGTGTCATCGTATTCTGAAATTTCCTTAGGGAAATACTTCTGCTTCTGCTTTAAGTAGTCCATTATGTAGCAATAAGCTATCTCGCACGAACTTCTTGCATCTTTGTGATTTTTAATCAGATATTCTTCCACTTTTTCCGGGTCAACAAGAATACCTATGGCTTGAGCATATTCCGCCGCAAGACATACACAGGCATATTGCAACGATACTCTTTGATTAATATTTCCCAATGGGAGTTTAGAAACAATGTCTTCCTTCCATTTATTGAAATCCGCAGAAAGTTTAGGGAAAAATTCAGGTAATACTTTAACGAATTCTTTACCAATGTGTCCATAGAACTTCGTATACACTGCCTGAACATATTTAGAATGCTTTTCAGACCTAGTTATGGGCAAGTCCATAAACTCAATTATTCTTGCATGCATACCGCCTTGCTTGTTTACCTTCGAGGAAAATGACACTTCACCGGATGACATAAGGTTAGTGCACCAAGTTTTAGTAGGTAATGCTCCATTAGGCGAACATCTTGTTTTATCGGCTCCTTGAGAAAGGCTATAGATAAATTCTGTAAGATTTATTGTTGCCATACCTATTTCGTCAAAGCAAACAGTAGCACCGTAATTGTTGTTCAACAATGCCATCAGACCATTGCCTGTGGAATTCCAGCTGTTCATTAGTCCTTTTTCAAGAGGATTAGTCCACATTGAAGAAGCTAATTTTAGAGCTGTTGTTTTCCCGGTACTGGATAAACCGCAAAAATGATATGCGGCTGGGTCTATTGCAATATTGCTCAACTTTAAAGGTACAAGTAATGCACTCGAAAGGCTTATTGCAACTGCAAGCTGACAACCGACGCTGTTTTTTATGCACTTATTTACAACTTTGGCTTGTTTTTCGAAATTTCCCTTTGAGAGCAAAGGAGTATCTCCCTCGTAAGATGCTTTATCAAATCCAAAAAAAGATATATCTTTAATGCTTTTGCCTACCCAACCAAGCTTATCCGTTTTTTCTATAGCCTCTTCGTATTCGATTAACATTGAAGCATAAATTTCAAAGTGACTTTTCAGATAAGGATTATAGGTGATTCCGTATTTCTTTAACTCGTGAATGTTGTTACTTGTGAAATACGATAATGGAACTTCGCTGTGTTCCCACCAGTTACCGTCCTTGAAAACCTTGATAGTAAGGAACAGCACATTCCCTTTCTTTTCACTTTTGTAAACTTCTTTAATTTTAAAATCAGAACAGAGGAATTGACAATAATAGTGCACCTTATCATCAGATTTATCGGTAGTAAAGTGAAGTACTTCGTGACCTTCAGTTTTGACATAAGGAAAAGTATCAATATCCAGAGCTTGTTTATAGTATGCTTTGCTCACTTTTTCTATTCTGAAATCTATATATCCCTTTGTTGTGACAGCAACTCCGTTGTTAGGAGTTGCTGTGTTATTATTGTTAGTAGCCATATTATTAAGCCGTCCTTTCCAGTGAATTTAAATCTTTGGCAAGTTTTTCGATACCAGCCTTCTGAATATCATCCGTACCTCCGACATAGTAGTCCATAGTAGTTGAAATTTTACTATGACCTAATCTATCACTTACACTTTTTATATTCATCCCATAATTGTTGTACAGAAGTGAAGCGTGGGTATGTCTCAGATCGTGAAAACGAATATGTTTTAGTCTGTTTTTCTTCAGCGTTGAAGCAAACTTAGCTGAAAAAGAAGAATTAGTTAAAGGTTGACCATCTTCCTTATGGAAAAGGAGATTATTCTTATTTTCATATCCCTTGGGTCTTTTAATGCTTTCTTCTTTTTCTTTGTAGCTTTTAATTGCTTCGATAAGAGCAGCAGAAACAACTATTTCTCTATTGCTCTTAGTAGTTTTAGGTGAAGTGATATATATCTTACCTTCGACATATGAAACAGTCTTATTTACTGTTATCGTTTTTTTATCGAAGTCGATATTATCCCAGGATAGACCAAGAAGCTCTCCTAGTCTCAATCCAGTTTCGGACTCAATTAAAATGGGCAATTCCATGTCTGTATTTCTTACCGCATCAATAAGCATAGCGAGTTCTTTTACAGTGTAGGTATTAAATTTGGGTTTACCGCTCTTTGGGATTCGAACATTTTCCATCGGATTTTTAATGATGTAACTTTGTTGCTCTGCATAATTCAGTATCTGAGAAAGATTCCTCAGAACATACTTTATGCTGGTTGCGCTCAGTTGTTTTTCGAGTGATGCTATCATTACCTTTATAGCTGTGCTTCTGAGATATTGAATAGGTACACTTCCGATATGAGGTACAATATGATTGTTGATATTCACCTTGTAGCCCCTTGCGCTCGTGGGTTTTAAGCTAGCTTTAACTGAAGCAAACCATTCATCAGCAACTGTTTTTACGGTTCTGTTGCTTTTTGTAACATAACCATTAACATACAGTTGTCCTTGACAATACGCTTGATAGCGCTTTGCTTCAGCAAGAGTAGAAAAAGAGCGAAATTCTCTTTTCCTTTTACCAGTAGTAGGATCTTTACCCAGTTCTACAACGACCTGGTATGATTTGCCACTTTTATTGTTTCTTTTTCGAATATATGTAGTCATAGCAGTTACCTCCTCATTTTATTTCTACAATCTTTTTTAATCCTTTACAGAATTTAGCAGCATGGTTTCCACCTGCTACCAGTACGGATTCCGATAACAATTTCTCTGCCACCTCAAGAGGTAAAATACTAACTCTGAACATAGCATTTCTATATTTGTCTAGTGCTTCTTCTGCTTCAGCATAAAACAAAGCCGCACTTGCAAACTTAAGAAAGACTTTGTATTCGGGCTCTGTCATTTTAAACCTGCAGTTAGACTTAGAAATCAGCCACTTCATAGAATCACAAAAGTCGAAACACGAATAATTATAATACGAGCTCAAATATCGTTTATACTGATGCAATTTCATTTGATAATATATATCAAGTTTGCATCTTTTTTCTTTATCAGGAAGATTTTGATATAGAACTTCCGCTTCTTCAACATCACAAGATGCCAATACATGCGCAAGGTCTCTTACAGTGTAGCCCTTATATCGATATACTGTATACACACGTTGGTGAGTAGAATTTACTCGTTTATACTGGTAATATGTATTTCCACATTTATGGATAAAACAATCATCAATATTTGATTTATATAATGATGATTTGCCTTTGAACACAAAAGGCAGTGCTGTACTTGTATACATCACATAAAAATAATTGTTTTGAATCATATTTGATTCATTCCTCCTTTTTTCATTAGTATCATTATTTTTAATATTAGTAGACATTATGATATCCACCTTTCTTTAATTTTTCGTTCCTATAAGGAACACCACCATTATAGAACAAAGAAACCGCAAATAATAGGTCAAGTTTCGTTGCCCATTATTGCGGTCTCATCATTAAAAATTTATCAATAATCTATACATTTCCGTATCTTTTCTTTTAATTCAATATATGTTTTAATCTTTTTCAAAATATTATAATCATTATCCAATAATTGCAATGCCAGATGAATATGAATTACTACAGCTGTCTTTATAGACAAATAACCATATTCTGTTTCGCTTGGCATAGTTTCACACAATTTCTCATATTCACAAATCAAGTTGTTTATATTTCTCAAAACATTGTCTTTTATAATAAGTCTAATTCCTAATTGACTGAAATTTTTTTCAATAATACTCTCTTTATATTCTTTAATTTTTTTAAATTCATTTAAAACCTGTTCTTGTGTTTCACCATAAAAATTCTCTTGAATAAATTCATTTAATAATGTTAAAATATCTTTTCCCATTTCGTCACGATCATCTATATGTTCTTTAATTTCTTTCTTAGTAGGTAACTCTTTATTAAGTTGCTTTAGAATTATATCTTCAGCCTTTTCATTAATTTTATATCTTTTTTGATTTACATATGTTTCTTTAAACGTTTCTGTATCAATTCCAAAAGCTCCAAAAATATTCCATATGTATCTTTGAGTAGCTCTATAAATTGGTATAAAGTTATTATGGTCATCTGAATTATTAGGAAAATGTTTTTTTACAACACTTCTTAAAGATTTTGTTTTTGAATTTGTATTTATTTTCATAGTTAGCACTCCTTAAAAATATATTTATCCAGTGCTTTTTTCGTCATACATATTGAACCTCCTTTTACTAAGTTTTGCAAGTTATATAAAAAATCACTGAACTTAACTTGCAGGCAAACTATACAGAAAATATAGAAATTTGTCAATAGCGATATTTTTGATTATGGCGACCTAAATATCAATCGCCGGGAGCGTGCGCCGGGGGTTTCATTTTTTTGCTCAAATGTGAACTTTTTGTTAATTTTATTTTGATTCTCTTTTAGAAGTATAAGGTGTATTTTAGACGTTTTTGCAAAAAAATATCCGCTTGCAGAAATTGCAAACGGATATTACTTTTACCCTGTCAGGGACTTTAAATCTGTTCCCAACTTGTCAACTGCTTCTTTCTGTGCTGTTACTGTTGATTGCACATAGAAGTCCATTGTAGTTTGTACCTTGCTGTGTCCGAGACGGTCACTTACAACTTTGACATTAGTATTGTACTCTATGAGAAGAAGTGTTGCATGGGTGTGTCTCAGGTCGTGAAAACGGATTCTTTTCAGATTGTTCCTTATCAGGAAGTCACGGAAAGCTATCGAGAAGGTATGAGGATTGATTGTATCTCCGTCAGGCTTACAGATAACAAGACCGTTATCAATGTAATCTGCTCCCATTCTCATTCTTTGTCTCATCTGTTTAGTCTTGTGTCTTTGCAGATAATCAACAAGGTTCTCCGGTATGGCAATAGTTCTTTCACCTGACTCTGTTTTAGTTGTAGTGAAGATATTTTTAGAATTAACACATATCAGATTCCTTTCGATAGATATGGTTTTCTGCTCAAAGTTAATATCTTCCCACTTCAAGGCAAGAAGCTCACCCTTACGCAAGCCTGTGAAAGATTCGATTAACAAAGGAGCTTCAAGCGGTGTACCCATAGCACATTTGAGCATTAGTTGTAATTCCTCAACTGTATATACTGTTGCCTTGTACTTTCCCTGTCTTGGAAGTACAACATACCTTTCCGGATTTTTAAGTATGTAGTCATTACTGATAGCGAATTCAAGAATCTGATGAAGGTTTGACATAACATACTTAATGGTTCTCGGAGCAAGATTCTTTTCAATCATTGAGCCAACCATTTCCTGTATCGTTCTTGTTGTAAGCTCTTGAACCTTGATTTTACCAAGATAAGGTATGATGTAGTTGTTGATATTGTTTCTATATCCTCTCCTTGTGTTTTCTTTGACAGTAAGGAAGTGACCTTTCATCCAATCCTCGCAAAGAGTTTCAACAGTAATAGTTGAGGGATGAAGATATCTTCCTCTGTTGTATTCTGCTATGGATTCTGTGATATAGTCCTGAGCATCCTTCTTGTTGTCGAAGGTACGGAAAACCCTTTCTCGCTTTCCCGTTTTCATATCTACACCGATTTCAAGAACAGCCTGAAACTTTGTTCCCTGTGAGGTAGTTCTCTTTCGTATTGAGCCGGTCATAACTTCACCTGTGCAAGCTGAAAGTTGTTTCTTACTCTCGGTGACAAGGGGTGACAGAAGCCTGTTGTAGTTCCGTCTGTTATGCGATAAACTGTTTCTCTCTTACTCTTTTTGATAAGCTCAAGCACCTTTTCAGCTTCGCTCTTGAGATAGTCAGGAAACTTCTCCTGAGAACCCCAACAGATAATTATTCCGGCAAAATCCTTTGATTTTATCTGTTCTGAAAGAAGCTTGATATTTTCATCGCTCATTTTCTTACTCTTTCCGGAAAGGTCAGATATGAGGTTGCAGAGTGCAAAACCGCCGAAACCGAGTTCATTGAGGTTGTTAGTTATGATAATCTGTGTTACGGTCTGTTCAATGCCGTCATCGATTCCGGCACTTTTTGAGATTACAAGAAGCTTATCCTTCTTATCATCCCATATCTTCTGAAAAAGGTATCTGTGCTGCCTTTTGTCATCCCAAAGGGATTTGCATTGAATAGTGTTAGTAGTTTCAATCATTATGTATGTTCCTCCTTAACAATAAAAAAGCAAGACACCGTTTATACGATGTCTTGTTGAAATTAACTTGTAATATTAGAGTCCCAAAAGACTCTTTTTCTTTTCGTCAAATTCCTCTTGTGAAATTATTCCCATATCGAGAAGTTCTTTGTATTTTTTTATCTCTTCAATCGGATCTGTGCTAGCGGTAGCTTGCGGTGCAGTTGCAGACTCTTTTGAATTATTACCCTTCCAACCTGAAAAGTTGCTCTTTACGGTGTTTGTATAGCTGCTCTTTTCACCTTGCTTCGCATGAGGGCAAGTGTTGATAAGAGTCTGAATCATTCTATCCGGGTCTTGAGGAGTATAACTATATCCTGTTTCTTCTGTTTTAATTACAACACTTTTATCTTTTGTCAATCCAGGAATGGCAACCATATTTCCGAGACCGACACTGTCCGCCTTGCAAAACTCAACAATATCTGTATTATTAACTATTTCAATGACTTCTTTTATCATAGAATTCATCTTATTGGTTTCAAATACTACTCTTTGAGTTGTAAAAAATATTGTACCGCCAAGACCGGCAGACATACCACCTTTAGCACAAGCTCCACTCTGCGAGTCGACTATTGTTTCACCGGGGAGTAAAGGTGTTCTCATACTTTCTTTCATTTTATCATTGATGCTATTTTTTAAATCCTTCAAAAATGCCATTGTTTATATCCTTTCTCTTAGATATTTTCAGTAATTTCAGATTCAGAGGGAGAACCCTTAGATTGTATTTCAACTTCTGCTTCTGTGACTGAATTATTGGAAGATGTATCAGATGATGATTTTTCTTCTGGAGATTCATCGGATTTTTCTGCGTCCGTATTCTTGCTTCCAATTACGCCAAGCAATGCTAACACAACTGCTATTGCTATACCGATTACGAAAATAATTAACAGTACTTTTCCTATTTTCTTCAATATCGCCATAACTATAAAACTAAGAATAAAGCATACTATAAACTCTTTTCCTAAGCCGCCAATTGTATCAAAATAGTACACATCAAAGATTTTGTGATAAAGAACCCACAAAGCTAAAGTTATCAAAAGAAGAAGTATTACGCCGCCAACATTCATTTTTTTTACGCTCCTTATAATGTTTTTATTTTTTTGCTTTTTTATTTATCCTGTTTCTCTTCTGTCTCCTTTACTGATAATCTCTCTGACCCATCGTTCCGAATAACCGTATTCCTTTGCAAGAGCTTTCAGATTAGTCCCGTCATATCTTTCAAGGATTTTCTGCGTTGAATATTCCTTTGAAATAAGTCTCATAGGAAAAGTGATTTGTTCACCCTTAAAAGAACTATACAGAACAAGAGTTTTTTCAAGACCGATCAGGCAACAAAGGTCTGCATAAATACCGTTTAGTTGGTCTTTGTTTATATCGTTCATTAAAAGACCTCCCGATTTATGTATTAGCTCATTTGTAATTATACCCTCATCTTCCGGAATTTTCATTTGTATAATTCCTTGTAAATTTCAACTGTAACAATCGATATATCGCTCGATGTTACTTGTTACATACTTTTTGCTGACAATTACTACTTTCACAGAATTATCATCAATGAAAGTCACTTCAAAGTAGTTCCCTGTGATATTGACACTATCGGGAACACCTTTCGTCAGCTTTTCTGTTTCTTCTTTGCTTTGAGAAATTATGAGGGCATACGAAATATCATCATCTGATGAAAATAGCTTCATAAAGGATAAATGAGCCTGAACGATATCGGAAAGTTGCTTATCATCGGGAATTTCAGCTTTGTCTTCGGGTTTGAATTCAAGCATAATCAATACTCCCTTGACAGCAAAAAGGTATGGTGGGTTTCATCATCAATGCAGAAAACAGTTTCGTTAACTGCTTCGTCAGTTATAAGATAACAAACATCTTCCATAGGCGGCTGTTCCTGTTTGTGTACGATTTTCTGACAGATTATTCCCTGTTCATTTTGTTCTCTACTCAACTTGAAGACTTGAAGATAATCTACTTCTTTCTTTTCTTCAATTCTTTTGTGAAGCATTGAAGATATCATCAACTGAACAACAAGAGGTATTTCACTTATGTACCCTTGAGTAGAGTAACCTTTATTATTGAAATTCATTTTCATCCACCGTCCTTATCAAATTTGCTTGCCATTCTTCTTTTATGGCTGATGTTATGATACTGTCTTCAACATAGATATCTGTGGCATAATCATTGTTAGATATGAATGCTCCGTGCCATATCTTGCCTTTTTCTGTGATGATTATTTCAACAAATTCAACCGTTTTGGTTTCGTATGGAGCAAGTTCCTCTGCATTCTCAATCCAAAATACACCGCCGTATTTTTCAAGGTTTTTTGCCTTGTATGCATCAAGAAGGCAGTATGCAGTATCACAGATAAAAGACGGTAGACCACATCTCTCAATGTCTTCTTTAGTGTATAGTGTTATCATAGCTTTTCCTTCCTTACTTTCTTTTGTTTCTTGGTAATTTTGTGCCGCAGTAAAGCGATATTGCCGCCGTTGAGCCTGCAATGAAATATTCCATACTTGCTGTCATAGCAAGAGCTATCATTGAAAACATATCTTCACCCCCTTAGCATTTTCTGTAAAGAATAATATTTCTCTCTGTTCCTGATACATAAAGTCGTTTATCATACCCACCAACAATAGCACGATATTCAAACTCCTCTGCATACTCATTGAAGTACGGAATTGATATTATCTCGTCTTTTTCACATATAACAACAAAGCCTCCGGCATCATTGTCGATATCTCTGTTACTGCCATAGTTGAAATCAAGTACACTTAAATCTTCCTTAACACTTTTCAAGATACTTTCAGGTATATCTGTTTCAGTAATACTATGAAGATGACCTATTTTTATCATTGATAATAACTCCTTTCTGAAAAAGTAAAAGTGAGTGCCGAAATCATACCGTCACCCACTTGAAATAACTTTGTCGGTCAGTGCAATAACACCGAAACTTATAAGAAATCCGGCAATAAAATAGCTCATAATGAAACCTCCTTAGAAAAATAATTGTGTTTTTGCATACGCTGTTCCTCCTGAAATAATATTTAAAGCATCAGCCTTGTAGGCACATACTTCAAAGAAATAATATATATCTGAAAAACGCCCTGATACGGTTTTTAAGGCAAAAAAACAGAGAGATGAACCATAACGATTCATCTCTCATTACTACTTGTTTTCCTCTTCCAAAAGCTCAAGAAATCTATCATTGATGTCTCCACCGTTGAAGAGCTTTGAAATCTTGATACAATATGTACATAAAGCTGTTGAAGCAAGTTTTCTGCCGATTTTAATAGATTCACCTACTGTAACACTATCAATAACATAACATTCCTTGAACACTTTTACTTTTGCATTAGGGATAACATCTGTTACCGCCTTAATGATAACATCTTCATAGTCACGAAGGTCAACTTCTTTTCTTGCGGCACCACAAGCCAAAGTAAACATCCTCATAGATGATGCTCCTTTCTCTATAATTATTTGATAACAAGTGCAAAGTATGTACACTGCTACCCTCTAATATATTGTTAGTTTTTTTCGGTGAGAAAGGAACATTTTTGTTCCCCGTTGATATTCCGTGAAAATTCAAATATTCTCCCGTTGGGTACAAGCTGTGAATCCCTTATACTATGTGGCTTTTCGAGGTACAACCCCGTAAACCCGTGAATTTCTCAATCTGGGTGGGTATATATAGATATATACCAAAAAGAGATATGAACCCTGTGGCTCATACCTCTTTTCTGTTACTTGTTTTCTTTCAACCATTCTTCGATAGCTTGTCTTGAAACATATATCCTTCCTCCGATTTTTCGGTATGAAAGATTTTTAGTTACAAGCTCTCTGATTTTCTTCCTTGACATAGGAAGATACTCTTTAGCGATTTCTTCAATGCTCAAATATGCTCTTTTTACTGCAACCATAATATTAGTCCTTTCTTTTGTGATTAATAATGTATTGTTAGTTATTTTTGAGGAAAAAACATTCTCGCAATTTCATAAAGAAGTTGTGAAAACATATTGACAAATTAGAAAGGAATTTGAACACTTTGTAAAAATAACTCATCATCACTCACGGTTGTTATATCCATAAAGTGATTAGCATGATAAAACACATTTTTACTTTCATCCT
Source organism: uncultured Clostridia bacterium (assembly GCA_937901145.1). Classification (GTDB taxonomy): domain Bacteria; phylum Bacillota; class Clostridia; order Oscillospirales; family Acutalibacteraceae; genus UBA6857. Next base: position 9,008 of record CALCHE010000190.1, on the reverse strand, counting down.
CTGTCATCGCTTGAAAACCTAAGGGAAGTGTATCAGGTTCGGGTACTACTTTTTGATATTTGCGATATTTTATTAAGGTATCGTCACCACAATTATCTTGTGTAACATATTTTCCGATATAGTTATTATCCATATCAGGATCTTTGATATATATTATTTTTACAGGACAATTTTTTGCTATGATTTTGTCATCATACTCACGCATAAGCAACACTTCGATTTCATTTGGCATATTTATTATGTCGCTCGTAGCATCAATATACACTATGGAGAAACCGTTATCAGGATTGTCTTTAAATTTTTGTTGAAAAGCTTTAATCTTGTGATATCTGTTTGCAACATACTTCTTTTTTGTTATTTCAATTTTTAGGGCTATCATAAAATCATGGTAAGCTTTAGAAACAAAGTCATAAATATCCGTCAAGTATTCTGAAATATCTTGTTTACCATGCTGTTGATTTTTTTTGAAAAAAGGATTTATAGTAGACTCTTCGCCTTCTCCAATCAGTGACATTGACACTTTGATATACACATCACAAATATGTTTAGTTCTATTGTTAAAGTCTTCGATATACTTGAATTCATTACAATTAGCAACATCTGCATACCAGCTTGAAATACTAGGAAAATCTTGTGAGTAAGATTGTTGTTCAAAGATTTTTTTCATACGCCCAAAATCTACACGCTCGATATCTTTAGCTCGTGTTGAAAGGCAAGCCGTATTGGCTGCTTGAGACATACAATCAAAAGCATTCCTAACATATTGAAAAAAATCTTTTGTAAGTTTATCTAACAAAAAAGGAATATTTGTCTCTATATCGTAAACAGTAAAACCAAATGTTGGCATTTTATCATAAGTAAGGGATACCTTTTTAATTGGTCCGGATTGTTCAATTAATTCATTGAAAAAATTTGACTGCCATATTTGTTGTTCTTCGGTCATTTTTGAAATCAATGACAATATAGATTCCTTGCAAAACAAAGCAGTTTTTATCGTTTTTCGTGTATTAATTATAAACTGATAAGAATCATATACTTCATTGTCGTATAAAAACTTTGCCAATTCATTACTATTCATTATTCTACCTGCCTCATTATTTTTTATCATTATAGCATATTTTCAGTTTTTTTCAAATTTATTATCCCCCTCACACACTGTCCTGTAGTTTAATTATCCACCTCAAACACCGACAAACAGGCACTTTTCCACCTTCCCTTGCCGCCACTTGACGCCAAACTCCCATAAATAGGCAAACCCTCCCGTCGGCGAAACGTCGGCGAGAGGGCAAAAATCTTATATTTTGAAACAAAAAAACAAGGGTTCTCAATCGCTTGAAAACCCTTATAGAATGGCGGAGAGCAAGGGATTCGAACCCTCGAAGCCGTTTTAGCGACTTACACGATTTCCAATCGTGCTCCTTCGACCAGCTCGGACAACTCTCCATAACAACTCGATTATTATACATTATTAAAACGAAAAAATCAAGACTTTTTCCGAAATAATTTTATTTGCCGCCGAAATTTTTATCCGACGGCAAGCTTTATTATAGTGCTTTATACTTTTCAGTCCATTCTTTTACGGCCTGTTCATTATAAATTTCGGGCATTTTCCTGCACACTGCGTCCATAAATGGCAGGGTACGGAAATTCTTTGCCAGAGGGGGAATGAGTTTCAGAAGGGGAGGGCATACGGCGATTATATGCTTTATCTGTTTGGGAGTAAGGGTGAGGGGAGCACCGTCTGCCACAGCAATAAGCTCGGGTGTGAGAATTTCCTTTTCGAGGAGATAGTCTACCTGTTCGCCTTTTACATAATTAAAAAAGTCCTTTAGCTTGTCGATAATGATGAGGTCTTTTCCGTAGTGGTGGAAATATTCGTACTGATAGGACCACAGAGACTTTTTATCGTAGCTTCCTTCGGACTTAAGGATAGCTTCGGCTAAAATCTTGCCCGCGTTCATACTGAGGATGATACCGCTTCCGTTAAGAGGAACGGTCATACCTGCGCTGTCACCGATGGCCGCATAGCCGTCACAGACAAGCATAGGAAGCATACGCTTTATAGGAAGGTCGATGAAGGTTCCTCCGCGAAGGATTTCCTGACCGATAAAGGGGAACTCTTTTCTGAATGCGTCAAGAGAGGAGTTTACCTCGTCTGCCGTGAGAGGGCCTGCTGAGCCGAATTTACCGATGAGGATGTCTACATAATTTTCGTCGCTTACGGTCCAGCCGATACCGGGAATATTCTGATTAAAAAGATTAATGAGATAGGGCGGATCTGTTTTTTCACCCGTGAGATTTTTAAAATAGGCTCTGTAAACGTGGAAAACACCTGTACCGTCGATTTCCTTTTCTATTCCGCAGATCGGGGGAAGATTACGGCGTACAGGAGAATACATACCGGCCGCATCGATAACCAGGTCGCTGTAAATTGCATAAATTCTTTCGTCGTCACGGAGATTCAGACCCTTTACCTTCGCACCGTCGGTTACTGCAGAGAGTATTTCCGTATTAAAGATAAACTTTACTCCTGACTTTTCGGCAAGGCTGAGCAGATAAGAAATAAGAAGCTTTCTGTCCATACAGATAGAGTCCTCGCCGACAGGTACACGGAGCATTACTGTGGCTTTCGGATTACGGAAGCCCTGAGGCATACCGGGAAAATAGATGCTTTCATCGGGACGGTCGATGCCGGAGCGGTCGAAGGCATCGAGGCTGAGCCAGTCGTGCCAGTCGTGACCGATGGTGTCAGGGTTTTCCTTTTCGATAACAGTGATGTCATAGCCGTTTTTTGCCAGATGTATGGCGGCAACCAAGCCACCGTGACCTGCACCTGCTACTAAGATTTTACTCATAGATTTTCTCCTTTATGTCGGGTTAAATAATCCTCCCCATTTTCAGGGGAGGGGAAATGCTTGGGTTTATTTGCAGATATTCTCCGAGGAAGGTGGCATAAGCAGCGGAATATCTTTTCTTCATTTCTGAAACTTTATCCGCAATTCTGCGTTCTGAACTCTGCATTCTTCATTCAGTTATCAGTCCCATTCACAGCCGGTAACAGTATCCATGTCGATACCCTTTGTTTCGTTGGTTTTACGGATAAGGCAGATGAGAGCTGCGATAAAGCCGGGAACGAGAAGGGCGAAGGAAACTATGCCGGTCACACTGTTACCGAGAACAGTGATAAGAGGAAGGCTGACTATGTAAGAAACAGCTACACCTACTGCAGTTACGATGAACTGAGCGGACATAGTGGATGAACGGAGATTTGTGGGTGAGGATTCGCCTATCATCATAATGATTACGTCGTTGGTAGAGTAGTAGCTGCCGATGAATGCACCGCAGCAGAAGCCTACCACATAGGGGTTGAAGGCTATGGATGAGCCTACGGAGAAGAGAATGAAGAAGAGAAGACCGTTGAAGGCGGTGGTTACTGCAGCGGCTTTTCGTCCCTTTGAGTCACAGATGAAGCCCATGATTACCTGAGAAACGGCACAGCCCACGGGGAACATAAACAGAGCTGTGGTTACATCGCCTATGCTCACTGATTCCAGAGCAGCTTCGAGAGACTCGAAGAGACCTTTACCGAAATAGTTTTCAGCATAGCCGTAGGACATAATTACCTGATAGTTGATGGTACCGATGAAGCCTAAGTTAGCGATAGCAGAGGTGATGTAAAGCCATTTGAGCTGACGGTGCTTCATAGCGAATCTGAGTGCGGGGATAAGTCCGCCCTGAGCGTCCTCGGCCTTTTTCTGTGCTGCCTGTGCCTGTCTTTCCTCGTCACTCATTTTCAGGTAGCGAAGACGGGAATCGATGAAGGTGTCAGGCTCTCTTGCAAACATCAGTGCGATAAGGCTGGTAACGATGCCGACGATAGCGGGGACAAGATAGACATTTCTCCACTGTGAAGAGTCAGCCATAAGCAGGCGTCTGAGTACGGGAACGAGCATAACTGACATATTGGCGAAGAACTTTATTACCGAATAAATGCGTGCTCTGTTTTTCGCAGGGGAGGATTCCATAATGTAAACCACGTGCATATCGTGGGGGATGAAGAACTGGATCATACACGCACCGATGAAATACATTACGAGGTTTCCCGAAAGGAATACCACAAACATAGCAAAGCTCATACCGAAGGTATTGATGATAAGGAACTTCTTTCTGCCCCATTTATCGGCTAAGGGACGGTAGAGAAGACCGAGAGCCTGGAAGGGAACTACGAGGATGGAAAGAATGTCCAGAAGGCCTACGGAGCTTTCACCGAATTTGGCGAAAAGATCGTTGGCGATTTCTGTTTTCATCAGTGTGCTTATCTGGGAAGCTATTTCGTCAGTTGCATATATTATGCAGATAATCAGTACCAGATATGCGAAGTAGTAATTTTTTTTAGGTCTTGCCTTTTCCTTTTCCCACTTAGCTATTTCTTTTTCACGCTTTTTCTGCTGCTTTAAAAGCTTTTCAGCAGAGACTTCTTTTGTTTTCATATAATCTCTCCTTTTATTTACTATATAAAATTATAATTCACCTGTCTTTATATGTCAAGGCAAATAATGGAAAGATGTCTTTTTTCCAGCATCATAAATTCCTGTCTGAGTGAAAGAAGGTGCCTGTCTACGGGACAGCAGAGAAAAAGAAACTTCTTTTTACGGAAAAGACAGGTCAGTAATCGGTTGCACAGTTCAATTCGGATGCCGAGCAGGGTGAGTAAAAAAGCATCTGACATAATAATTATTTTTTCTCTCATAATCTTCCTCTTTCCTTAAAATATGTAAAGATGTGTTTTCTTTCACCCTTATTCTACATCTTATGCAGTGAAAACACTGTCGAAAAAGGTAAAGAGAATGTCTTTTTTTGAAAAGAAAAGAAAAAATCAGGTGTTTTAAGGCGTAAAAAAGCCACAAAGCGACATTTTGCAAGAATTTTTCTTTTCTTTCAAAATGTCGCTTCTTTTTAATTACAGGCCGAGCTTACGGCGCATATTTTTTATTTCGTTCATCACACATTCGGGTGAGGGTCCGCCTTTGACGGTTCTCTTTTTGACACATTCGTCCAGGTCGATGGCTTCGTAGACATCCTCATCGAAAAGGTCGCAAACAGCCTTGTATTCCTCGATGGGAAGAGTTTCGAGGGTCAGGTCTTTATCGATGCACAGAGCTACCAGCTGACCTGTTGCCTTATAGGCATCTCTGAAGGGGAGTCCCTTGTAAACAAGATAGTCGGCGGCATCGGTGGCATTGATGAAGCCTTTGGCGGCGGCTTTTCTCATATTAGCAGGTAAAACAGTGGCTGTGGCAAGCATCGGTGTGAAGGTTTCGATGCACATAAGAGCAGTATCGAGAGCATCGAACACAGCCTCTTTATCCTCCTGCATATCTTTATTATAGGCCAGAGGAAGGCCTTTCATAACAGTTAAAAGTGTCTGAAGGTCACCGAAAACTCTGCCTGATTTACCGCGGACAAGCTCTGCTATGTCGGGATTTTTCTTCTGAGGCATAATGCTGCTGCCTGTGGAGAATGCATCGTCAAGCTCAATGAACTTGAATTCCCAGGAGCACCACATAATAACCTCCTCGGAGAAGCGGGAAAGGTGCACCATTATAATGGAAAGGATGCTTAAAAGCTCGAGAGCATAGTCTCTGTCGGAAACACCGTCGAGTGAGTTGTCGGTTACCTTGCCGTCGAGACCTAAGAGCTCAGCTACATACTCCCTGTCGAGAGGATAGGTGGTACCTGCCAGAGCGCCTGAGCCGAGGGGTGAAACCCTGGTTCTTTCGAGCCAGTCAGAAAGTCGGTCAAGGTCACGGCTGAACATACTCGCATAGGCCATAAGATGATGGCCGAAGGTGATGGGCTGAGCACGCTGAAGGTGGGTATAGCCGGGCATAACTGCATCGTAGTTTTCCTCAGCTTTCATAAGAATAGCTTCGATAAGCTCTTTTAAGGACCCTTCTATTCTCTCATACTGATCGATAAGATAGAGCTTAAAATCGAGAGCTACCTGGTCGTTACGGCTTCTGGCGGTATGAAGTCTTTTTCCGCTGTCACCGATTCTGCGGGTAAGCTCACCCTCCACGAAGGTGTGTATATCCTCAGCAGTCATATCGAATTCGAGTCTGCCCTCATCGATGTCGTCAAGAATTTCTTTGAGGTTTTTTACTATTTTTTCGCTTTCATCCTTAGCTATAATGCCCTGCTTACCGAGCATTGTGGCATGGGCGACGGAGCCTTTTATGTCCTGAGCGTACATACGGCTGTCAAAGGAAATGGATGAATTGAAATCGTTGGTTTTACTGTCAAGCTGTTTTTTGAAGCGTCCTGTCCAAAGGGGCATGGCGTATTCCTCCTGTGTTAATGGTTGTTTATTCGTAGGGGCGCCCATTGGGCGTCCTTATTTATTCGTTTATTATTATGTATTCGTCATCTTCTGTCCATTTTCGGGGATTATCTCGTATATATTCTATTTTATTATTATACTCTTCCTCGTCTCGGATAATTCTGTCATAATATAATTTTTGCCACGGAGAAAATCCGATAGTTTTAGAAACATAACCTTTCATTTTATTGATGATATTATCAATTCCTGTAGAAAGATTTTCGTTATGTATTGTTAAAATGATGTGGATGTGATTAGGCATAACAACATATTCGTCAACAGAGACATTTTTGTAAATGTGAGGTATGTTTTTTATCGCTGTTTCCGTAATTTCTCCGTAGGGCGAGAGGGTATATTTATGCGGACGGCCAATGGCCGCCCCTACGTTTTCATTTTCGCAATTCATATTCCTTTGCCAGAGAATAGGCTCACGATTTTTCGTGCAAACGGTAATAAAATATGAATTCGGAGATGAATAGTCGTAGTTTTTTAATCGATATTCTTTTCTGTTTTGCGTCATGGTGTCACATCCTGAATTAAAACCTCGACATTACAGTATCAATTATCCTAAAAAATATCTTGATTGTCAATACCTATTCACTTTTCCTTATTACTTTTTACTTACAAAACAGGGACTGTTTTGCAACAGCCCCTTAATTTCATCTTATTTAATATCCCAATCCTTGGAAAGCATAGCCTTAACCTTAAGGGGAAGACCGAAGAGATTGATGAAGCCCTGTGAATCCATCTGGTCGTAGCAGTCATCCTCATCGAAGGTAGCCATATCCTCACTGTAAAGAGTATAGGGTGATTTCATACCTGCACCGATGATGTTACCCTTGTAAAGCTTGAGCTTAACTTCACCTGTAACTGTTTCCTGAGTTTTGTCAACGAAAGCAGAAAGTGCTTCACGGCAGGTGGTAAACCAGAGGCCGTTGTAAACAAGCTCGGAGAATTTGACGGCAAGCTCGTGCTTGAGGTGCTGTGTATCTCTGTCGAGGCAAAGCTGCTCGAGCATTTCGTGTGCTTTGTAAAGGATGGTTCCGCCCGGTGTTTCGTAAACGCCACGGCTCTTCATACCTACGAGACGGTTTTCAACCATATCTGCGATACCGATACCGTTTTCGCCGCCGACCTTATTGAGAGCCTTGACCATAGCGGGACCGTCGAGCTTTTCACCGTTGAGAGTTACGGGAATACCCTTTTCGAAGCCGATTGTGATGTAGGTGGGAACATCGGGAGCCTTTTCGGGAGTTACGCCAAGCTCGAGAATTTCATCGTACTTGGGTTCGTTTGCAGGATCCTCGAGATCGAGACCTTCGTGAGAAAGGTGCCAGAGGTTCTTGTCCTTTGAGTAGTTGGTTTCTCTTGTGATTTTGAGAGGAATGTTCTTTTTGATAGCGTATTCGATTTCGTCCTCACGGCTTTTGAATTCCCAGGTTCTCCAGGGAGCGATGATTTCCATATCGGGAGCGAAGGCTTTGATAGCAAGCTCGAAACGAACCTGGTCATTACCCTTACCTGTACAGCCGTGGCAGATAGCGTCTGCACCTTCAGCGATAGCGATTTCTACGATTCTCTTTGCGATGAGGGGACGTGCAAAGGAAGTACCCAAAAGATACATACCCTCGTATACTGCGCCTGCTTTGAGTGTGGGATAAATGTAGTCTTCAACGAATTCTTTGTTAAGATCTTCGATGTAGAGTTTAGATGCGCCTGTTTTGATTGCCTTTTCTTCGAGACCGTCAAGCTCTGTGCCCTGACCTACGTCACCGGAAACTGCGATAACCTCACAGCCCTCGTAGTTTTCTTTGAGCCAGGGAATGATGATGGATGTATCAAGACCGCCTGAATAAGCAAGAACAATTTTTTTAATCTGTTTCATAGTTATAACTCCTCTGTTTTTGAAAGTATGCATACGATTATACACTCATTTATGCAAAAGTCAAGGGTTTTTTGAAGAAAAAATACATTTTTATTCATAAATTTTGAATATGAGCAGAAAAATATACAAAAATATTTCTTTTTTATACATAATCGGTTCTGTATCCGGTTTTTTATTTCCTCACATCCGCCGAATCCACCATAGCTTTACGGCATATACCGTAGGGCGACCATCGGTCGCCTTGTGAATGCAGAATGCAGAGTGCAGAACGCAGAATTGCGGGTAAGACTTCAGAAAACAGCAAGTGATACACCGCCACTTTTACGGATACATTTCTGTAGGGACACGGCTTGCCGTGTCCGCAAAATTACCGCCACCTCACGGTAAACACCATAGAGGGCGACCATCGGTCGACTTATGCATAAAGATTTTTCGCTCCGCTCAACATGACAGGCGAATTCCTGTAGGGAACGGTCTTGACCGTTCCGACTCTGAATGTTTTTTTGCACATAAAAGTAATTATTCAACTACAAAAAAACGGTTGTTTGTATTTATCGCCATAAACCGGGAAACACGGAATGGTCAAGACCGTTCCCTACTGTTCCGTTATTAATCGGGTGTTAAATATTTATCCGTACTATTGCTTCGCAGAGTTACTTTTGTTACGACAAAAGTAACCAAAATCATTATTTGGAGGAATGATTCCGAACGCAGAAAAGTAACGGAATAAGGTCTGATGAACTG
>CALCHE010000189.1 GCA_937901145.1 uncultured Clostridia bacterium | reverse complement strand
CTCTACTTTCAAAGTTCCTTGCCTATATAGTTGTGTTGGTTACTAAAAAGCGAGATTTTAACCTTGAAAATTATGCAAAGGTAAAATATTTTTATCTTATTTACTCTTTGCCCGTTGCTTCGCTTTTAATCATGCTTCTCTTCCTCAGATGCTGCTATGTGATTGATGATTTTAGCTTTCAGATAATGAATCTTATTTCATCCGTTGTGCTCATTTTTGCAAACATTTCGGTTTTCTATATCATAGACAAAATAAACGAAATGGCACAAGCTAAGGAGAAGCTGTTGTTCACTGAAAATCACATCGCAAATCAGGCAATACATTATCAGGAGCTGTATAATTATCAGAATGAGCTTCGTGTTTTCAGGCACGATATAAGAAACCGTTTGTTTTCACTTATGGCAATGGTTAAAGACGGTCAGGCTGATAAGGCTGTTCAGATAATGGAGAACAACCTGAACTGGCTTGAAGAAATGAACGGCAATATTGTAAACAGCGGTAACCCAATTATTGATGCTCTGCTGCAATCTAAACTGCACCTTGCAAAAGAGAAAAAAATAAAGCTCAATCTTCAGATTAAGCTTGCAGGTGAAATAAAGGTTGACGAGCTTGAGCTTGCCATTGTTTTAGGCAACGCTCTTGACAACGCAATTGAAGCGACCGAAAAGGTACCCGACAAAGACAAAAAATTTATAAACCTCAACTTAATGTCAACGGATGACCGAATCTCTATGACTGTCACAAACCCGGTGAAAGACGATATAAACACGGAAAAGCTGAAAACCACAAAGCCCGACAAACGCAACCATGGCTTCGGCACACAAAGCATAAGAACCGTCGCCCACAGATACGACGGCGTTGCGGAGTTCAAGTGCGAGGATAAGATGTTTACGGTTAATCTGAACATTTGCAATATTGAGGATGAGAGGTAAAAAACAGCTACCAAAGGAGAAAGTCTAAACCTTATATTATTGACAAGTAAAAAATACTTTATACACTTCGACAGATTTCGTGTAAAAAATACTTTGAAAGCTGATATAATACCGTTGCCTGGACGATAACTTTTTACATAACAACATAAAATACAATAATCTGTACTCTTTTTACGGAAGCTGACAGATTACTTGGCTTTATTGAAAGCCGCTACATAACGACAATGAAATATAGACGAGAGTTGGTTTGCCGGCTCCCGTTTATTTCTGTTGTCCTTTGTAGCGGCTTTTTTGTTTTGCAAATAAACATCCGAATGACAAAAGGAGGCCTTATGTGTGCAGGTAATGAAGTGATACTAACGAGAAGAATAAACTCATTACAGGCGAAAAAAACATCAAAAATCAACCCGAAATACTACAGTTAAAAGGAGTGTGATAGTTATTCCGAGAATGACAAAAAGTAAAAAATCAGAATGGAGTTATTTCCTTAATGAAAGAAACAGAATCAGTTATAACGAGCTTTGCAGGAGATGTGTTAAAAGCTGCAAGCAGAGTTTCAGGGCTGTGGTTATATCCTGCAACTATGTATCAAAAAGGAGCGTGAAAGATAGTGGATAATGAAGCCTTTTTCAAAATGCCGAAGGTATTATTTACGGATGAGTATAAGAATTTATCTGCGGAAGCGAAGTTGCTTTACGGCTTAATGCTTGACAGAATGCAGTTATCTGCAATAAACGGCTGGTGTGATAAAAACGGGGAGGTCTTTATCTTTTATACCATTGCCGAAACAAGTGAAGTGCTTGGTTGCGGACATGACAAAGCAACAAGGCTACAGCGTGAGCTTGAAAAACACAATCTGCTCCACCGCAAATATCAGGGCAAAGGCAAGCCTGCAAAGCTGTATGTTTTAACTATACCGAAAATAAGCGTTGAGCCTCCGTAAAAGTCGCAAGTAATAAGACTGAGTAGAGTAAGACTGATATATATACCGACCGAGAAGAGAAAAATATTCTTTAATTAAGTTAGCAGTAACTTTAAGTATATAAGGCGGTTCGCTGAATGCGAAAAGCTGATGAAACAACGCATTTCTTCTTCGGCTCGTATAATAAAAATTTGGCAAATCAGTCGATAGAAATTTACAAAACGAACAGTACCCCGTCAGAAAAATTTCCATTAAAAATCGGTGCATTCTGCCCGTATTACTAAGGGCAAAATGCACTCAAAAATGGCTCTGTTGAAAAAATATAAATTTTTCAAAGAAATGAATTTTCACTAATATTCCACTATTTTTCATTGTGCGGCGGTTTCACCAAAAAGAAACTGCCCCCACACAAAAGTGAAGGCAGTATATTAAGATTCAGGCTGTGATTATAAATTTAATTTTTTCTTGCAGGTCATCGCTGAAATCAGATAAATCTTCAAGGGTTATAACTCTATCATTCAGCAAAGAGATAATGTCCTCAAGCATAGAGCTTCTGCGAAGCTGTATCTGAATCCCTCGACTCTTTTTGTACTCGTTTATTTTGTTTTCTAAAATCCAAAATTTCTCGGATGGCGCTTCATCACCGCAAAGTATAGCCGCATATTCTTTGTTCAGCTTGTTTATATAATTTTCCTGCCATAAGGCGATTTTACTTCTGAACAGTTTCCAATCTTTCTCGTCTAGTGTCATTATCACACATCCTTACCCGTTTATTTTTGAAATAATATCCTTGCTGTTTTCTTTAGCAAAATTACTTAGTGAATATGAACGGATTCGTTCTTTGACAATATTCGGAGTCAGGAAGCCGTTGTTTGTAAGCTTGGCACAACGATTGATAACGGTTTTATTCGTAACATTCAACATCTTGCTAACATCAATAGGAGCAAATTCAAACATACGCTTGGTGAGCAGGAAAAGCAAAAATTCTTTTTCTTTTGCATTCAGGTGTGATAAAGCAGAATCTAATTCACCTTCTATGCCTGACATTGAAATCTCGCAAACCTTTTTTGAGTACAGCTCCATCATTCTGAGAAAATAGTTTATCCATATTTCAGGGTGAGGTGGATTCTCTCTGCCCGAATAGTAAAGAGCAGGCAACCCCATCTGAAGCGAAGCGTAATATTCATCAGGGTCATAAGCAAAATATTCCTCCAATGAACCGATACCGTTAAATCCATAGCCGTTCAAATCAAGAATATATCCTGACATCAGTCTTGCTGTTCTGCCGTTGCCGTCTTCAAAAGGATGAATGGTAACAAGCTGATAGTGTACCACCGCAGCAGCAATAAGCGGATGGTCATCTGTTGTGTTTACGTACTCTACAAGCTCGTCAAGAAGTGGCGGAATGTCACTGTACTCGGGCGGTATATACTCGGGAGCACCTGTTTCGCTGTCATAAACAGCAAACAGTACACCGGGAGGCATTTCACCTCTGAGACCGATTTTTTCCTTTGATGCACCCTTTTCAACCATCGCCTGAACTTCAAGTATAAGTTCTTTTGAAAAAGCTACTTTATTTTTTAGTTTTTCTTCAAGCAAACCCAAAGCAAGGAAATAGTTTCTTACCTCTTGCTCAGGCTTAAGAAAATGCTTATGGGAATCTCGTTCCATAGCTTCGTTTGCTTGTGCTTCCGTAAGAGGATTGCCTTCAATTTTGTTTGAAGCATACGAGCTTTTCTTTTTTGAATTTTTTCTCAATCTGTTTTTTGTGATTGCGGGCAATTCGACAGAACGGACAGAAAATCTGTTTTCATCTATTACGGAGATTTTCTTCAGTATGTCATTTGTGAGTGTAGCCTTAATCATTATATCATTCCTTTGATATTTTACTGTACTTATTATACCACAATGCATCAAAAAATTCCACTAATATTTCACTATTTTTTCACTATTTTTCATTGTGCGGTGGTTGTGATAAAAAGAAACTGCCCTCACGAGGAGAGCAGAAGAAATGATTGTTTTTCAACAAATCCGATTACTCATTATGCGAAATAACCTGAAATTTAACAGGACCTTCAGACTCATCGGCAATAAGTTCAGCGACTTTTCCGTTCGCCCATTTGCTTCTGCCGTCAAGCCAATTCGCTCTGTCAAATTCACCTAAGGTTATTGCCGCAATGTAGTATTGGCAATCACTATGTACAGTATCAAGAGAGCGCATATACTCTTTTAACTTGTAAAAATCATATTTTACTAAGTCCTCAACATGGTAACAATTTCTTGCCTTATATTTTAATTCAAAGACAGCAACGATTTTATCTGTCTTTGTATCAACAACAACCATATCAGGAGTATAGTTTAATGCAGAAAAGCCGTAATGTGTACACTCTGTAAATATGCAAAAATCTTCAAGCTCAGGTGTTTTTTCAAAACAAGTACGAAGATAGAAATACAAAACATTCTTTAATGTATCTTCATTTAATATAAGATTATGGTCATAATCGTCAGCGACTTCTACTTCCCATATCTTTTTTATGGTAGTATCCAGTTTTTTAATTTTTCTGTTCATCTAATTTTGTTTCCTTTTCGTTTAATACTTCATTTATGTCTGCCACATAACGAATTTCTATTTTGTTTTTAGATGGTTTTCCGCTGACCCTAACGGGATTTTTATCGTTTTCCCATCTGTTTATAAGAGAGTTTTTGATTTTGTTTTTCATAGCGCTTTGTCCAATCGAAATTTTTTTCATTATACCACACCTAAACCACCAAAAACAACAACTTAACAAAAGAAAGGACGGTGATACTCGCAATTTATCACCTTGAAGCCAAAGTCATAACCCGTGGTGTTGGTCGCTCAGCCGTAGCCGCAAGTGCATATATGAGCTGCAGTGAAATCACTAACGAGTATGACGGCGTAAAACACGATTACACCCGGAAAG
>CALCHE010000188.1 GCA_937901145.1 uncultured Clostridia bacterium | reverse complement strand
TAACCGCGTCCTTCAAGCATATCCTTTATATCGCTTTTCCCGAGAATTACCTGAATTTTACTGTCACGGGTTTCTTTGGTAATTTCAAAATCCGACGCAAAGCTACTGTTAAACCATATTATAGTACCGTCATTTTCTACGACTGCACAGGGCACGGTCAGCTTATCGAAGGCTTTACCGGGGCCGAAATTAAGTTCATCGTAAACCGTACTTATTTTACTGAGCAACTTGGCTTTTTTACGGTTGTGATAACCTATTTTACTTGCAGTCAGTGCTAATATAACTGCAAGGCCGATAACACCTATATTTCGGTCGTACAGCAGCACACAGCTAAAAAAAGCAAAACTCATTACGACAGATATTATAGATATGTCATAGGCTTTCCATAATCTTTTCATCTTTTAAATCTCCATAAGAATGGGTAATATCATCGGACTTCTTTTCGTTCTTTCATACATAAGTCTGGATATATCGTCACGGATTCTGCCTTTTATGGCTCCCCAGTCTCTTATATTTTTATCATAACAACGCATAAGTGTTTCGTAAGCTGTGTTTCTGGCATCATCGATAAGCTCTTCAGCTTCCTTGACAAATACAAAACCTCTGGAAACTACATCGGGTCCCGAAACAAGCTCACCTGTTACACCGTCAAGAGTAGCAACAACGATAATTATACCGTCCTGTGCCAGATGCTTTCTGTCACGAAGAACGACTGAACCTACATCACCCACACCTGAACCGTCGACAAAGATTTTACCTGCAGGTACATTTGCCACAGTTTTGATATAGTCATCACACAGTTCCACCTGTGTACCGTTATCAGCAAGAATGATATTTTTTTTATCGATACCGATGGATATAGCGAGCTCAGCGTGCTTTTGTATATGCTTCTGTTCACCGTGAACGGGAATGAAATATTTTGGCTTTACGATGCTGAGCATAAGCTTGAGCTCTTCACGGCAGGCGTGTCCCGAAACGTGCACGTCATACATTTTTTCGTATACGACCTCAGCACCGAGCTTCATAAGCTCATTTACGACTCTGCCAACAGTCTTTTCGTTACCCGGAATAGGAGTAGCAGAAATTATAACATAGTCGTTAGGACCTATGGCTACCTTTCTGTGGTCGGAAAGTGCCATTCGTGTAAGAGCTGACATAGGCTCACCCTGACTGCCTGTTGTAATAAGAACCACCTGGTCGTCTGTGTAACGGTTAATCATATCGAGCTTGATAAGTATACCGTCAGGCACCTTAAGATAACCGAGCTCCGAGCTTATGGCAACAACATTTTCGAGGCTTCTGCCTGAAAGTGCTACCTTTCTTCCGAAGCGTTCAGCTACATTGATAATCTGCTGAACACGGTGAATGTTTGAAGCGAAGGTAGCTACGATAATTCTTCTTTTCTGAGCCTTTCTGAAAAGAAGCTCAAAAGAATCGCCTACCTTTCTTTCGCTTTCGGTATATCCGGGTCTTTCCGCATTGGTTGAGTCTGCCATCATACAGAGAACACCCTCTTTACCGAGCTCGGAAAAGCGGGAAATATCGATCATTCCTCCGTCAATGGGAGTAGAGTCAATTTTAAAGTCACCGGTATGAACGATAGTTCCTCCGTCGCACTTTATGGCAAATCCTACCGCATCGGGAATTGAATGGTTTACGTGAATAAATTCTACTGTAAACCCACCAGCCTTTACGATATCACCTGCTTTTACGACATTGAGCTTTGCAGAGCCGTAAAGGCCGTGCTCCTTGAGCTTACATTCTATCAGTCCGTTTGTAAGTCTGGTGCTGTAAACGGGAATATTTACACTCTTTAAAAGATAGGCAAGAGAGCCGATATGGTCTTCATGACCGTGGGTTATGAAAATACCTCTGACCTTATCAGCATTCTTTTCTATATAAGAAAAGTCGGGAATAACAAGGTCAATACCAGGCATATCCTCATCAGGAAAAGCAAGACCGCAGTCAACGAGAATAATATCGTTTTTATATTCGAAAAGTGTAATGTTTTTACCTACCTCATTAAGACCGCCAAGAAAAGCAATCCTTACGGGGCTCGCTTTCTTTTTACTCTTACCGGAATTCTTACGTTTGGTGTTGATTTCTGAATTATTCTTTTTTTTCTTATAATTCAGGGGAGAATTTGGTTTATTTTTAACTGCTGTATTTTTACCGTTATTATTCTTTTTCTGATTTTGTTTCGGAGGCTGACTCTGTTTGGTCTGCTGTTTATTTTTCTGATTGTTGTTAAGTTTTTGATTTTTTTCACTCATTTAGATTGAATTCACTCCTTTATTGATGTTTTAAATATATATCCGATTAA
>CALCHE010000187.1 GCA_937901145.1 uncultured Clostridia bacterium | reverse complement strand
CCTTCATGAGTCTGCCTTCCTCAAAGCAAAGCTCGTCGTGGATGGGCAGATAATGCTCGTAAAGGAAGAAGCAGTATTTCATCATGCGGAGCGTACCGAGCACCTCAAGGTGTCCCTTGATGTCCTGAATCGCAACGTTATAGAAGCTCTTAACGGCGCCCACGATCTCGTCGCGCGTGTTTTCGTGCGCAAGCACCATCGAACGCGCGGAATGCCAGTCGGGATTATAGGGCGTCGAGCCGTGCGTATCGGTATTGCCGACGATCGGCACCTGAATGCCTTCAGCGCGGTAATCGTGATATTTCTGAACCTGATAGCCGTTCTGCTGGCAGGAATGGGGCTTGACTGTTACCCACTCACCCTTGACATGAGCATTCTCATCAAAGGGAAGATCCTCTCTGACCTCAGTACCGCAATCATAACACCACTGTGTTTTGTAGCCTGCGCCCTGACAGGTTGTTTTTTGAATAATATCCCAATTGCTGTCAACGAGATTAGGATGTGCGCAGGTCTCTGCAGCTGCTGCACTGAAGCTAATACCCATAACTGAGAAAAGCACGGTTAAGCAAAGCATAAGAAAGCGCATTTTATTTGCTGTGATTTTAGCTTTCATATTTATACCTCCTGAACAAATTACAAATTCACAAAATAATAATACCATTTTTTACTTGACCCGTCAACACTAAAATAAAAAAAAGCTCTCCCGAAGGAGAGCTTTTATTAAATTTTAATAATGAACTGCACCGCAATCACAGGTACGGCCGATCTTGAACAGCTTCCAGAAGAAGTTGAGGATCTTGTAGATAATCTTCATAAGGAAGTTTTCCTTATGGCAGATACATCCGCAGAACTTGCTTGAATCGTCACCGTAAACAGCAGCGTTACATTCGTCGCACTTGCCGTTTCCGTCTTTATCTTCATGATCCGTACGAGGAATTACGACTGTTTCAAGAACCTGAGTGCATGCTTCGTCAGCATACATTACCTTACAGTTCTTACATGTGTAGTGAGCTACTGTGCCTTCGATTCTGCAGTCAGCTTCAGCACGCTTATAATATACGGGAGCGTGACCGAGAGCTTCGGAGCCTTCAACAACTGTTTCCTTAAGCACGCCGCAGTCTACACACTTTTCTACGCTCTTAGCAGGCTCTGTGCAGGTAGCTTCTGCGATACCTACATACTTATAGGTATGTGATACACCGTCGGGAGCAAGATAAGCATCTTCGTAAGCTTCACCTAATTTATCGTGTTCGAATTCATCGTAGTAATGCTCATCTACAGAGCCACAATTTTTACAGGTATATTCTCTGAAGCCGGGTTTTGTACATGTAGCGGGAACATCTGTAGTGATAAGCCATTCATGGTCAACATCTTCATTGGCTTCTCTAATTACCGTTCCACAGTATATACATTCTTTAATATCATAGAGACCTGTACTGCAGTCGCCTTCTGAACCAATGATTTCCCAAACATGAGCGTCATCTTTCATTTTCTCTTCATTTGTTTCGTAGTGAGTAATACAGTTTTCACAGTAAGAGAGTGAAAGACCTCTGGCACCGCAGGTGGGAGCTTTGATTTCGATGCCTGCTGCTGCAAGAATATCAACGAGCTCATCGGGAACTACGTAACCGAACTCTGTCATCTTATGATCGAGAGCAGTTCCTTCATCCTTTTCGATTGTCTCTCCACATTCAGAACAAACCTGAGAAAGCTTTTTGGGAGCATAACATGTAGCTTCAGAAACTACAGTCCAGCCATCATCAGCAAGAACGTGCTCGCCTGTTGCTTCGCCATATTCGCCGCCGCAGACTTCACACTTAGCCGCTGCGCTACATGTAGCCTGACCGCCGGAGCATTTCTCAGTGCTGATCTTGTATCCGCAGCCTTCTACAGTACAGCAAACAGAGTGAGTACCGTTACCGTTTGAAGTAGCCTTTTCAGCAGCAGTGTGGCCGTTTTCCTTAACCTCATTCTTAGTCCATGTAGCACCGCAGTCCTTACATGCATAGCTGTCGTAACCCTTAGCTGTACATGTGGGAGCTACTGTTTCAACGAAGGTTTCTTCGTCTGAGTATGTCTTAGTTGTGTTGTTACCGCATACGCAAGCATTAGCGTGACTATGAACACCGTCCTTAGTGCTTTCAGTGTAAGTGAATTCGCACTTTGCACCGCCAACGATTACAGCTTCGTCTTCGCCGTTAAATGTTACTTCGTACTTAACCTGTGCACCGTCAACCACCATACCGCTTACGCCACAACCGTTAGCGCAGAGCTTGCTATGATAAAGATTTACGGTATCGTATGTGTAAGCACCTGTGAAGTTATGGCCTGTAGCCTTATAGCCGTTGGGAAGTACGGCAGGAAGAGTGGTGTAATCACAGTCTTCATACTTACAGTCTACATAAGCGGGATGACCGTCCTCTTCACAGGTAGCGGCCTTGAAGCTGAAGGTTGCGAGGTCGTGATTACGCATTTTGATTACTGTTTCGGACTGACCGAGGTAAGCATCCTTACCTTCTGAATCCTTATAATACTTCTTACAAGTATCGCAGTACCAGTATTCGAGGTTACCTGCTTTATAGCAAGTAGCAGCCTTAGCTGCGGTGTGAGTCATTGAGTGACCTGACTTTGAATCTACATCAGTCCAGGTAGCACCGTCACCGTAATCCTTGCTGGAGTTCTTACAGAGTGAGCATTCATAGTAGTATGTTGCATCATTTGCACAGTCAGCCTCTGTTGCAAGATATTTAGCATCTTCAACCTCTGTCCAGTCGTGAGCGAGAGCTGTGCCTGATGAGAACTTAGTGCCATTACCTTCGCCGTAAACCTCTTCTGAGGACTTACCGCAGTCTTCATACTTACAGGATGTGAAGTACTTAGCAGCTGCGAAGCAGGTAGCTTCATCTGCGATATACTTAGCATCTGCCTTATTATGGAAGTCGTGCTTTCTTACTTCACCACTGATGTATGTGAGAGTTGTATACTTTTCTGTATCTGTTTCGTCCTTAGCATTCTTGTCACAGCGTGAGCAGTCGTAGTAATAAATATTAGCATGTTCACAGTTAGCAGCTGATTTAAGATGGGCTTCATCATAAATCTTCTGTGTGTAGTCGTGACCAAGAGCAGCGGTATAGTTGATATTCCACTGGTGACCACAAGCGGAGCACTGAACGATGTCATAGCCCTGCTCTGTACATGTAGCGGGTTCATAGCCGAAGGAAACTGCTGAATCTGCACAGTTAGCAGTAATTGTTTCGCCACATCCGCGTTCACAAGTGAATGTATGTGTGAGAGTATCTGCGTTATGCTGAGCATTTACCCAAACGTGCTCGAGAGCTGTGTCAGGCTTTTCGAAGGTAGCTTCTTCAGCGGTACCCTTACTTGAAGCCTTACATTCTGAGCAGTATACATAGTATGTTTCGTTTTCTTCACACTTGGCATCTGTAGCCTTGTAAAGGAATTCAGTATTGCCTGTGAAGGTATGGGGAAGAAGATCGCCATATTTGAATGTAGCTTCTTCAGCTGTATCCTTACTTGTTGCCTTACAGAATTCGCAGTAGGTGTAGTATTCAGCCTGAGCTGTACATGTAGCATCCTTAGCTTTTTCTACGCCTTCGAAGTATGTGTTGCCGTCATAGTTATGGTCTGCCTTTTCACCGTAAGCTGTGTTACAGAACTGACATACAGCCTCAGCTGTACAGGTAGCTTCGCCGCCTGAGCAGTCTTCTGTCTTCACATAACCACAGGTCTTACATGTTGCAGTGTGCTTACCTGCTTCTGTGTTTGCATATGTCCAATCTGAGCAAGCAACACTTGCATTCTTTGTGGTACCGAAGCCGTATTCGCCACAACCGTTTGCACAAGCAAATGAGTGTGTGCCATTATTGTTGTTTTTAGCAGTACCATTGAAGTTATGACCCTTAGCAGCTTCACCGATTACTGAATAGCCGTGCTTACAGTCTGAACATTCGTATGTTGTGATTTCGGGTGCTTCACAAGTAGCATCCTTATGATCCTTAACTGTATAATTACAGTCTGTGTTTTCTTCTCTGCCGCAGACAGTACATGAACGGGTCTGAGTAGCCTTTTCTGTAGCTGAGCCGCCTACTGTGGTCCATGCTGACCAGGTGTGAGCTTCAGCAGCGGGAGTATAACCGCAAGTTGTACATGTGTGGCTGTGAGTTGCAGCGTCGTCCTTAGTCCATGCGCCGTAACCGCAGTTTACTGTACCGCCGTAAACAGCACAGTCATCGTATGAGCATTCAAATGAGTGTGTGCCGTCATTGTTGTTCTTAACAGTACCGTCAAACTTGTGTGCACGCTTTGAGCCTGTATCTGTAACGGTATCTTTTGCACCGCAGCCGTAGTCACACTTAGCTGTCTTGGTGCCGTCTGCATCGCAGGTAGCATCGCCGTTACTTACATAGTTTGTGAAGGAGTGAGGAATCATTGTGCCTTCAGCCTTGACTGTGTCTTCGGTACCGCAACCGTTGTCACATGTTGCTGTCTTGGAGCCGTCTGCTGTACAGGTAGCATCCTCGTTATATACATAATTTGTATATTTGTGCTCGAGTGCTTTAATTACTGTACCTGTCTCTACTATCTTCTTACAGTCGTTACAGTATGTGTCACCTGTGTAGCCCTCTACACCGCACTTAGCATCTTTTTTATTTATGATTTCTGTGTTAACGTGGTTGTTGGGGTTGGTCTGACCCTCGATTTCCTGAGTTTCGAGACAAGCACACTTTGTATATGTCCATCCCTTTACAGTACATGTAGCTGTTGTGCCGGGACGTGTTGCATCGTCCTTAAAGTCGTGCTTAACCTGTGTTGTAGCATCGCAGGCGTTACATTTGATGGTGTGAAGAGCTGTGTCTGCTTTACCTGTGGATGTGCCTGTAACTACAGTTGATTCGGGATTAGCTCTTTCCCATGTATGACCGAGAGCGGGCATAGCGGGATCTTCGAATACTTCAGTCCATACGAAGCCGCATTCTGTACAAAGCTGAGTATATGTAGCAGCTACTGTACAGGTAGCACCTGACTGATATGTCTTTTCAATGCCTGTGTGGTCCTTTGATTTAAATGTAGCAGTAACCACAAGATCAGAAGTTACAGCTGAGAAATCTGTATCCCACTTATTGAAAGTATATTCGTAGTCTTTATCTGCAGCTCTGTTGGGATTCTGAGGAGCTGTGGCAGCTGCATTGGGAGCTACCTGCTGAGTTTTAAGAACTGTGCCGTCCCAGTTTTTGAAGGTAACTGTGAAGAGTGCTGTCCACTTAGCATAAACAGTATCGGAAGCCTTAAGGCCGTCAACTGATGTGAGCTGTGTACCGTCAGCTTTGAACCAACCTTCGAACTGATAGCCTGCTCTTACGGGAACGAGAGAAAGCTGAGTTGTATCGCCGAAATTGAAGGGTACGCGAACAGCAGCATAATCCTTTGCGTATGCATCGTATGCGTCCTTTTTATAAACACCGATATTTGAGTAAACAGTAGTGAAGCCGTCACCTGTCGAACCTACTCTGAAGCCAACCTGTGTACAGTTTGCAGGAGTCTTGAATGTAATCTTGCTGGTACCTGCTGTTTCGGGATAAATACCGATATGAGAAGCTGTTTCAGGCTCACCTGTGCCTCTTTCATACCAAGTTGAACCTGCTAAAGCATTGCCGTTTGCATCGTAGAAGAATACAAACATCTGACCCTTACTACCTGCAGTAAAGGAAAGGTCTGCTTCAAATACATAGTCGGTCTCGGGTTCAACAGCTACCTTATACTGAGTAGAGCCTGAGCCGTAGTTTGTATATGTTTCGCCGCCGCTTGCACAGTTAACTGTAATAGTACCTGCCATTACATCATATGAAGCACTGCCGTTACCACTTACCTTAACTGAATCTGTCTTTGCCCACTCAGCCAGTGAGAACAGGTTATCGTAGCCGATATCCATGGGAAGAGGCTTCCAGTCAGCATAAAGGTTGATGGAGTCAGTTACTGTAACTGACTTTGTAACATTACCTGCTGCGTCAGTTACTTCTTCACCGCTGTCCTTGACACCGTTTACGTTAACGTTATCGATGTACCAGCCGTTGAATGTGTAGCCGTCTCTTACGGGAACTTCGAGCTTACCTGAAAGAGTAGAGCCGTAGGTAACTACCTTTGTAACAGGTCTTGTTGACCAGGAGTCAACTTCAACTGCTGTGTTACGCTCTGCAGGGTAAACAGCGATGTCGTTAAATCTTATTGTTGAAGCAGAAGACGGACAGTCGTTATCGAAACGGATTTCTGCCTTAGTAGCAGATGCGGGAGCAGTAAAGGTTACGGAGTGTACGCCGTCACCGCCGAAGCTCTTATTGTTAAAGGTAGCAGAGCCTGCTGTGTTATTAACAGGATTATTGTTGGCATCATACCAAAAAAGGAAAACTTCAGAGGTTACTGTGCCGCTTACTGAACTTGTGATATTGAATCTTACAGTATAGTCCTTACCGCCTGTAACGGGGATAGAATACATAGTATCCTTGTGATTACCTGAATATGATGAACCTGTGGTAAGTTCACCGCCAGAATTGCTCTTATAAATTTTAATAGTAGCGTTATTTTCTACAACAACTTCACCTGCAGCACTAGCTGAATTTGAAGCAGATGCTGCCCAGTCGTTGATAGAGAAAAGGTTTTCGTATCCTACGTTTACGTTTCTCTTAACGAGGCCGTTGTATGCATTATTGAGCTCGGTGTAAGCTGTGTTCATCTGGCTGGCCCATGATGTAACATTGTTTGATGTGGTGCTTACGAAGTTTTTGGGAGCAAGATCCTTAGTAATCTTGTTACAAGCATTTACGAATCTCTGAAGTGAATCACGTGTGTACTGGCCTTCTTTACCGTTGAGTGAACCCTTCTTAGAGATGATGTCCTGAACGAGTCTCTTGTAGCCCTGGATGTTCATAACATAGATGGTATGACCGTTAGCTGTTACAGGACCCCATTCCTGAGTATCACTGCTACCACCCTTGAATTTCCACTGGGGATTGATAGCTCTTACCCATTCGGTGTCACCCATTGTGCCGTTGAAATAAATATGTGAAGCATGGAAGCTCCAGCCTGTACAGCCGTATTTATAAGAACTGTGAACTGAGCCGTTAGATGTCATATAATAACCGGTAGAGCCTATCCATAAGCAGTACATTACTGCAGGGTCATCATCAGAGTGACCGCGCCAGTAGGGATTGCTTTCGTCGAATCCGACATAAAGACCGTTAGCATTACCGCTGATCCAGCAGCTTGAAGCTCTGAGCGAAGTACCGTTTGAGTCAACTTCAAGAAGAACAGCCATCTTTGCCTTACCGCCGTCATACATAAGAACAGTATCCGGGTACCATACCTTAACGCTGTCTGCGTTGGTAACGCCTGTGAATGTCGCAGCAGCGCCTGTGCCGGAAGTAACTATATTACCGTTATTGAAGTTAAGAACGTTCTGGTATGAGTTAGATAAATGTGTAGAAGTAACGTTACTGTTGGTATCGCCCGGCTTACCGTTATCCGTTCTCTTATATCTGTTGTTAGTGGTTGTTACCATATTAGTGTCCGGATCAGTTTTGATCTGGTTAAGCAGATCCTTATTGTAGGCTGCGACAGCATCGCCTGCATCAATAGCCTCTGCCTCAAAGCTTACCATACCGGGGAAGAATACCCAGGATGTCATAAGCATCATAACTGCTAAGAACACTGATAAGGTTTTCTTGGTTAATTGTTTCTTTTTCATTTTTGAATTTATCCCCCTTATGAGATATTTGAAACTGCCCTTCTGTGTAAGGGCGCTCCAGATTTTTTCGGGTTACCCCGAGGTTTAAAAAGGTGATGAAAGGGAAACGAAAACGCCCGAACACAACTGACCTCCCTGTGCTTTGACCGAGGATTTTCTTTTCCGTTTCACGGTAAAAGGGTGCAATAACCCCTATAATTACACATACTCATTATAATGCAAGGAGTAAATAAAATCAATACGGTTTTTACAAATTATTAAAATTTGGAAAGAAAATTTAGCAAGGTGTTTTTGTGCAAATTGCATATCGTTTTTTTCATTGACACGGAATGTATGCGGATATATAATGTGTGCGAGGTGAAAAATATGGAAAAAATCATACGTAAGCCTAACAGATTAAGAAATTATGATTACAGCAGTAACGGTATGTATTTCATTACGGTTTGCACAAAGGGTAAAGCACATATATTCGGCAATATCGTAGGGGCGACCATCGTTCGCCTTGCCGGAATGCAACTGTCACCGTACGGAAAAATAACAAAACAAGCCATCGAAAATATCAACAATCATTACCCCGCTGTTTTCGTGGATAAATATGTAATTATGCCAAATCATATACATTTAATATTACAGATAGACACATATAACGGAAATAGGCGACCAATGGTCGCCCCTACGATTTCAACGGTAGTACAGCAATTAAAAGGATACGTTTCAAAGCAAGCCGGTTTCTCGCTGTGGCAAAAAACATTTCACGACCACATCATCCGTGACGAAAATGATTACGAAAAAATATGGGAATACATCGACACCAACCCGCTGAAATGGGAAACGGACTGCTTTTATTCCGAATAAATCAAAAAAAAACGGACAGGTCTGACTGTGCATTACACAGCGGACCTGTCCTATATTACATTATAATATATACCGGGGAATTATGCCTTTTTCCCCTTTTCTCTCTCTTCTTTTCGTCTGCGCCGGACTTCCTTGAAAATCTCTTCCGTGGCGAAGGTTATCTTGGTTACGGAAAACTCGCAGTTTTCAGGGAAGACATACCAGGTTTCCTTCAGCGTATTAAGGTCGATGCAGTCAAGACCGTTACCGTAGCGGTAGTTATACTCCACGTGGACGGAATTCTGCAGTGCTGAGTCGATTTTCATTTCGAAGCTTTCACCGTCGTAATCTCTGATGCCCTCCAGTTTAAAGCCCTCCATATCGTGAACGAGTCTGCCCATGCCCATACGGACGAAGCCTTTGGAATTGGGAAGGTCGTTTACGTGACAGTCGCATTCGAAATGATATCTGCCTTCCTTTACCTCCTTGGCCACCTGCTCTTTTTCCCACAGGTACCAGTCGGAGGGGTACTTAAACTCAGTCTCACCGCAGTCAGCCTCCAGCTCACCGTATTCATTGAGATACCAGCTTTTTTTACAGTGCTCACAGTAAATCACCGTGCCCTTTGAATTCATCTTATATTCCGTCATACAGTGCGGACACTGATAAAGCGGTTTGTGAAGTCCCTCTGCACGCTTTTTATAGGTAACCTTCACACGGTTTTCACTCTGCCAGCGCCAGTCATCATTATAAATATGCTTACGGATTTTCTCATTGATTTCTTCGACGGTGGCATTTTTCACTTCCTCAGCTGTGAAAATCTGCTCAATAACAGCCTCTGTACGCTTCATATGTCGGCTTTTATGATTGCCCCAGAAGGGGTCGTAAATGTGATGACCCTTCGAGGTAAAGGTGACACAGGGAACACCCATCATTTTTACGAGCTGACCGACAGCATCAGTCACCGCATCCGTCTCGGTAACACCGCAGAGAGAATATCTTGCCTCAGCGAAAATACCGTAACACTCACCGTCCTTTACAGCCTTCATACACTGCCTGACCGTATTCAGATCGGCGGTATACTTTCTTTTAGGCAGACATCCGCCCTTTCTCAGAAACCATTCCCTGCCGATGAAATCATCCACCGCCGCAGGATAAACTCCCGTAAAGGGCTTGGTAGCAGCTACCATTATGTAAAAGTCGTAAAAGGCGTTATGATTGCAGACAAGAATAAAGGGTGCCTTCAGACCCTCCATATTTATCTTCGTAATATGTGAATGTGAAATGAGCTTGCGGGCATTTGCCACAGGCCAGGCCAAGGTTTTCATCAGAAAGGGATCCTGATAAATCATCGGCTTGCACAGATCCATTTTTTCTTCTGACGGAGCTCCCGCCCTTACTTTCTTTCCGAGACTTTCTTTCATAATCTTTCACCCGTAAAAATTAATATCACAAAAAGATTATCACAGATTTTCTGTTATATCAATTAAAAGTGTGTAAACAAGTTTTGTTATTTTTTTACTGAACAGAAAAATATGAAACACTACATCCTGTTCTTTCTCAGACACAACACAAACTCTGTTTCTGTCGCAATCGCTCACTGTTTAAAAAGATTGACTTTTTCACCCGGTTATAATATAATAGTATGCTGTAACAGGGCTAAGCCTTGTAAATAATTATTTTTTCTTTATGAAAGGAGCAATATCCGTTATGGATGACCCCGGCAGTATAATTTTTAATTTACTCTTATTATTTGTTCTCGTTTTAGTCAATGCTTTCTTTGCTATGAGCGAAATCGCTATCATTTCTCTTAACGACAATATGATAGACAAGCTGGCAGATGAAGGCGATAAAAAGGCTAAGCAAATCAGAAAGCTCACGGAAAACCCCAGCAACTTCCTTTCCACCATTCAGATAGGTGTTACCCTGGCAGGCTTCCTCACCTCAGCGAGTGCCTCCACCACCTTCGCCGATATGCTCACGGATAAGGTTTTGGCTATGGCTCCCTCTTTGCCTGCAGGTGTGGTAAACGGTGTTTCCGTCGTTCTGATTACTGTTATAATGTCCTATTTCTCACTGGTTCTCGGTGAGCTCGCGCCCAAAAGAATGGCTATGCAGAAGCCCGAAAAAATCGCCTATGCAGTAGCACCCGTTCTCCTCGTAGTAAAAAAATTCACCAAGCCCTTCGTAAAAATCCTCTCCTTCTCCACCAATGCTGTGGTACGCCTTTTCGGCTTCGACCCCAATGCTGATGAAGAAGTGGTAACCGAAGAGGAAATCCGTATGATGGTTGACGTAGGCGGTGAAAAGGGTGTTATCGAAGATATTCAGAAGGAAATGATAAATAATATCTTCGAATTTGATGACATCGACGTTACGGACATTATGACCCACAGAACAGATATGATCGCTGTCGAGGATACGGACTCTCTGGAGGAAGTGGTAAAGCTTTCCATGGAGCACGGCTATTCACGAATCCCCGTATATCACGAGGATCAGGACAACATCATCGGTATTGTTTATATAAAGGATCTGCTCAAATTCATCTCCTCTTCCCTTCCCGAAAACGAAGGCCCCTCAGACATTATGCGTGAGGCTTACTATGTACCCTCCAGTAAAAACTGCGGTGACCTTTTCGAAGAAATGACGGAAAAGAGAGTGCAGATGGCAGTAGTCGTGGACGAATACGGCGGAACAGCCGGTATCGTTACGGTAGAGGACTTAGTCGAAGCGATTATGGGTAACATCCGTGATGAATACGACGATGAAGAAGAGGAAATCGTGGAAGAAAGCGAAAACCTTTTCACCATCGACGGTACAGCCTTCATCGAAGAGGTCAATGAGCTCGTGGGCGAGGTTATCCCCGAGGGTGAATACGATACTCTCGGCGGCTTCATCATCAGCCGTCTCGGCTACCTTCCCAAAGACGGAGACATGGATGAAATAACCTATGCAAATGTAAAATTCACCATCCTCAATGTGGAGGAAAGACGAATCGGTAAGGTCAAGGTAGAGATTTTACCGGAGGAAGCGGTAACAGAATAAACTGCAGCATGCCTGCCGTGGATTACCACGGCAGGTTAAGTTTTTCTCGGGAAAGTACTGCTCTGAAATTTACAACTCGATAACTTGGCGGCGAGCCAAGCCCTGTTCACAGGGAACAGCTACGGCACTTTGTGCCGTAGCTGTTGACCGTATACGGTCTCTTGGCTCGCCGTCCTCCCTCCTCAGCCACATAAAAATTAAATATCTCCCTTCCCCTTAACATCCGAAAAAATTTCCGTTCCCCTATTGACAAATTAAAATTACCGTGCTACAATATATTTAACAATTAAGTTAAATGTTAAATGAAAGGAGCGTTATCCTATGGGACTGCAAAACACTCTTAAGGCTCTTTCTGACCCTACACGTCGGGAAATCCTTAATCTTCTCAAAAAAGGAAAAATGTCTGCCGGTGACATTGTGGAAAATTTTCCTGTTTCCGGTGCAGCTGTCTCCAGACACCTTTCCGTGCTTAAGGAGGCTGACCTGATAAGGGATGAAAGAGACGGTAAATTCATATACTATGAGCTGAATGCCTCGGTTTTAGAGGAAATAATGCTGTGGATAACTGACCTGAAAGGAGACGGTGACAATGTTTAAAAAATACAAGAGTACCATTATTTTCACTTCCGTTCTGACTCTTCTGCCTATAATTATAGGAATGATTTTATGGGACAGACTACCCGCTGAGATAGCCACCCATTTCGGTGCCGACAATCAGCCCGACGGCTATAGCAGTAAGGCCTTCACTGTTTTCGGTCTGCCCCTTTTAATGCTCGGCCTTCATCTGGCTTGTATTCTCGCCACTAACGCCGATCCGAAAAAGCAGAACATTTCTGACAAGGCCATCGCCGTAGTTCTGTGGATTATGCCTGTGATTTCTCTGGTACTGATGAGTATATCCTACGCCTATGCTTTAGGTGCTAAAATACGAATCGGCTTCATCGTAACAATGCTTCTGGGTATTATCTTCATCCTTCTCGGCAATTATATGCCGAAAACGAAACAGAACTTCACCTTCGGAATGAAAATACCCTGGACTCTGAATGATGAAGAAAACTGGGTAAAGACTCACCGACTCGCAGGCCGGTTAATGGTTTCAGGCGGTGCGATAATCTGTGCCACAGCAATATTCGAAAGTCCGTGGATTTTCTTCCCCACCGTAGTAATAATGCTTGCCGCTCCCTTAGCTTATTCCTATAAGCTTTACAGAGAAAAGAACAGCAAAGATGAATAAACAAAAAAATCACAGGATTAACCTTTACGGAAAATCCTGTGATTAATCTTTATTTCGCTAATACATCCTCGATAATTGCCGCCCAGTCCTCATAGCTTCTCGAGCCGATGAAAGGTCCTGCAATTACTGCACCTGATTCATCCACAAAGAAGGTTTCGGGCACAGAGGTCACAGCATTGAGCTTTATCTCTTTAAGAGAATCAGAAGGAAGAAGGCTGTCATATTTTACACCTGTATCCTTAACTATAGCCTTGGCTTCGTCCAGATTAGTATCTCCGTAAACATCGCATACGATGCCCACTACCTGGAAGCTCTTATCAGCATAGTCCTCGTGAAGTCTCTGAAGGTCAGGCATTTCTCTGATACAGGGACCGCAGAAGGTCGCCCAGATGTTTACCATGGTAACCTTTTTCCCCTCGAAGATACCCGCATCCGCCTTTTCACCGTCGAGAGTTTCTGATGTAAAGGATGAGAGAAGACCTGCATTTTCATCTGCAGATGATGTGCCTTCATCACCCTTTCCGCCACAGGCAGCCAGAGCGAAAAGCATTATCAGACTAAGAGCAATACATAATAACTTTTTCATAATGATACCTCATTCTTAATTAAACTGAAAGGGACGGCTGATTTTTCAACCGTCCCCTTTTTATATTATTTCTTGAAACCGTTGATTATTCTCTTGACGCCGCCCTTCTGACCGTTACAAAGATCGAGAATACCGTCTACGGATTCCTGAGGAACGAGTCCGCCTGTAAATCCGCTGAAGGAACGAAGAGGCATAGTCTTGATTGATTCGGTAATCATAGCGGGGTTTTCAGCTGTAAGAGCCACTACCTTAGCACCGCCGCAGAGAACACCGTAAAGTGCCTTACCGAAACCGGAGCATCTGACCTGATCGAGTGAGCAGTTAATGGTAAGGTCACCCTTTTTATATTCACCGTTGAAGGGAATGGGTCTGCCGAGTACTGACTCGAACTGCTTGTCGGGGATGCTTGACATAGAATCCACATTATAGTAAATGGGAGCAGTCTTGGTGTAGTCGGGAACGATAGCATCAGGCTTATCTGTTTCCACCTCTACGGAAGTATAAAGTCTGCTGTCGCGTGAGGAAGCGGCTACGATGATTTTATATTCACCGCTTTCGGTGTGCCAGTCGTTGATATTTACATTGTAGTAAGCGAAGGCTCTTTCGTCAAGCTCGATTGTAACCTTCTTTTCCTCACCCTTTTCGAGGAATACCTTTGTAAAGCCCTTAAGCTCTCTGTCAGGCTTAAAGATTTTGCTTTCGGGAGGACATACATAAACCTGTGCTACCTCAGCACCTGCTCTGTCACCCACATTCTTAAGCTTAAAGGAAACGGAAAGCTTTTCGCCGCCCTTGATCTTTTTCTTGTTAAGCTTAACAGCGCTGTATTCGAACTTAGTATATGAAAGACCGTGGCCGAAGGGATACTGAACAGCCTTCTTAGCCTTGTCAAAGAAGCGGTAACCTACATAGATACTCTCTCTGTACTGAACATTTCTCGGTCCCATGGGGAAGTACTTATGTACCACATTATCCTCGTTATTGAAGGGGAAGGTTTCTGCCAGCTTACCTGAGGGATTAACCTTACCGTAGATAAGATTATACGCTGCCTCGCCGCCTGCCTGACCGCCGAGATAGAGATTGAGAATAGACTTTGCCTTGAATTCCCACTCGTCCATTTTAACGGGTGAACCGCAGGAAAGAACTACGATGATGTTTTCATTTACCTTAGCAAGCTCATTGACAAGGATGCCGTGACTCTTAGGCATATTGATGTGCTTTCTGTCGAAGCCTTCGCTTTCGAAAGCATCGGTAAGACCTATGAATACCAGAACTGCTTTTTTACCCTTTGCTGCCTGACATGCTTCATCGATAAGCTTTTTGCTGTAGCCGTCACCTCTGAGCTTGTAGCCCTCAGCATAAGTGAAGGACTGACCTGCTTTTTTCATAGCTTCTACGAAGGAAACTGTCTTGGGCGGATTGATGTGGCTTGAGCCTGCGCCCTGATAACGGAGCTTTTTAGCCAGTGCACCGATAACTGCTACGCTGTCGGTTCTTTCGAGAGGAAGGAGAGAATCATTATTCTTAAGAAGAACTGCAGATTCTTCTGCTGCCTGACGGGCGATTTCGTGATGAGCCTTGAAATCGATGGGATAACCCTTGCCTTCGTTAGCCTTACATTCGAAGGCAAACTTAATCATACGAAGTACGCACTTATCCAGGTCTGCTTCGTCCAGTGTACCGTCCTTGACAGCTTCTACGATGTGCTTGTCGTTCATACCGTTATTACCGGGCATTTCCAGATCCATACCTGCCTTGATACCTTTTATACGGTCGTTAACTGCACCCCAGTCAGAGATAACGATACCCTCGAAGCCCCATTCCTTACGGAGAATGTCGTCTACGAGTCTCTTATTTTCACCTACATATTCACCCTCGAAGGTGTTATAGGAGGACATAACTGTTTTAGGCTGTTCGGTTTTTACGATGTGCTCGAATGCGGCAAGATAAATTTCTCTGAGAGCTCTTTCATCCACGACGCTGTCGATACACATTCTGTTGAATTCCTGATTGTTTACACAGAAGTGCTTAAGGCTTACGCCCACATTTTCCTTCTGTACACCGTGAACGAAGGCTGCACCGAGTCTGGAGGTAAGGAAGGGATCCTCAGACATATATTCGAAGTTTCTGCCGCAGAGAGGGCTTCTTTTGATGTTGATACCGGGGCCGAGAACGGTAGTAACCTTAAGTGCTCTTGCCTCATCAGCGAGAGTGGAGCCGACCTTTTCCAGAAGTTCGGTATCCCAGCTGCTGGCAGTGGTAACTGCTGTGGGGAAGCAGGTTGACTTTTCGGAGGGCTGCATAATGTTTGTACCTGCAGACTCCTTTTCTTTTCTCATACCGTTAGGTCCGTCACTCATCCATACGGAGGGTATACCCAAACGGTCAACAGGCTTTGTAAGCCAGTAGGTAAGACCTGAACAGAGTGATGCTTTTTCTTCTAAAGTAAGCTCACTTAAAAGCTTTTCATAATTTCTTTCTTCCATCATAAATCCGCCTTTCTTTCTGAATATAAATAACCATTTTTATAATACCAAAAACTTCCGCCTATTTCAATAGTAAATTATAATATTTACAGAATAAAGTTATGCTTTGCTTTGTTTTGGCGGTTTCTCTATTCGTTGTAATAAAATAAGGCAGACCTTTTCGTCAAGATAAAACTCAGCGTCACCGCTTAATTGAAGAATAAATAATAGAATGATACGGGACGATTTGTTTTAATATTTCACCCGGGTAGGGTCACCCCCCTGTCAATTTGAGCGGAGTGAAAAATCTTTATGAAAAAGTCGAATGATGGTGTTTGCCGTGAGATTGTGGTCGTTTTGCGGACACGGCACGCCATGTTCCTACGGAAAAATTCAAAAAAGTAACGGACTATCCGCTTATTATTTTAGAATTTTCGCACGCAATTCTGCGTTTCGCACTCTGCATTCTGCATTCATAAGGCGACCGATGGTCGCCCTACGATGTGCCGTGAGGTTTATTATTTAGTCTCTCCTGAAAGGCAATGTCATTAACTTAAGAGAATTAGTGCCATTTTCTGTTAA
>CALCHE010000186.1 GCA_937901145.1 uncultured Clostridia bacterium | reverse complement strand
AAGGATTACATACATCACTTCGTGATGATTACATTCCGTCTGCGACGGATTACATGCAAGGCTTCGCCTTGATTTTGTGCCGTAGGCACAACGAAGTTGCCCATCGGGCGAATGGCTTGACGAGACTTTATCAGTTGAAATATATTAGTGTATGTGGTATAATTATTCAACAAATGGAAGATTTTTAATAGCAAGAAAAGGAAGTGGAAAAAGTGAACCACCATATAGTTATTTCTATTGCTATAATTCTTGTAGGATGCCGATATCTTATGATAGCTATTTTAGGGTTGTTTCCGAAATTTCAAAGAAAATCTGTTGCAAATTTGAAAAAAGCCAGTTCTGTTAAAAATGTCCACTTAGGTCGCAGTGGGTCGGTGTTTATTCCAAATCTAACTGACTACACCTATGTTTACACCGTAAATGGTAAAGAATACAGATATTCAGGCCATATAACCCGTTCAAAAAGCAATCTGTTGCCCAGAGTCATACTTGTTTATGTAAAAGGTTTTCCGCGTCATGTCTATCCTAACAGATTCAAAGGCACGTACGAATGGACAATGGGATTTATTTATATTTTTTTTGGTGTTCTAATCTTATTATTAGCAATAAAAGGTTTATAATTTTAGCTTGTTACTAAATTGAGCTGTAAACACAAAAAATGAAAGGCAGTACCACAAGGTGCTACCTTTTATTTTTTTCGATGACATCAGAAGAAATGGATTCGAACAAGGAGGGAGCGAAGCGGAAGAAAAGGCTTCGGGGAAGCCTTTTCGCCGACGGGGCATCGTCACCGAAGCGCTCCCGGTGGGAGAAGAAGCGAGGTGAGGATGGCGTAGCGGTCGAAAGTTTTCGGCGCTCCAAGCCTAAAAAAACTTTCGGGCACCGCAAGAGGAAGAGCCGCAAGGCGAGGCGGTAGCGCGGGACAAAATCCCTTGCTCTCCGCCAAAGAAAGTACCACTGTTGATACAATCGTATCGATGGTGGTATTGTTAATTTATGGTCTTTTTCCCTTGTGGCATAAGGGTTTATAAAAATAAGCGTTGCAGTTGGGGTGTAGTGTGCCCTTTCTGCAACGCTGTTTTTATGCGGTTGAGTATGAAATTGTGGTTTGTTATGGGTTAGTAATCGTTAAATTGTTAGGTATCGTTAAAAGAGTATTATCTTTCTGCTTTATCTCACAGCACCTCGATGCTGTCTCCCTCAAAGACCTTGCCGCCTTTGATTACCTTGGCAAAAACGCCTTCACGGGGCATTACACATTTACCTACAAGCTTCTGTATGGCGCAGCCTTCATGACATTCCTTGCCTATCTGGCTGATTTCTATGATACATTCACCAACCTTAAGCTGTGTGCCTACAGGGATAGTGTAAAGTTCAATACCTTCAGTTGTTATATTTTCGGCAAACACACCGTGACAAAGTCCGTCGTTCGGCAGGCCCTTTGATTTTTCGATGCTTTCCTTTGCGAGAAGACTTACCTGTCTGTGCCATTTGCCTGCATGAGCGTCACCCTCAAATCCGAAATCCTCAATAAGTACACCGGGATTAATTTTAGTTTTGGGTGTTCCCTTTTTTTCACTGATGTTAATTGATAAAACCTTACCCTTCATTTTCTTATCCTCCTATGAGATTGAGTCCGTGATGATTACCGTAACCGCAGCTAAAGCTGTGTTCACGGGGTTTGGACATTATGATTTTTTCGATTTCTTCTCTGAGCCTTTCCTCGTTATCAATATAATCCATTACGTCATAAACAGCATTATTCCCGAGACAAGGCTTTATCTTTCCGTCCGAAAGAAGCCTGATTCTGTTACATTCACTGCAGAACCTGTTGCTGACAGGTGTGATAAAGCCTACCCGCCCTTTGTAATTTTCAGCAGTATAATATTTAGCGACGCTTTTTTCGAATTCGGTCGTGCCTTCTTTTATGAAGGGCTTAAGCTGTGGAAAACTTCTAAGAATTTCTTCACCCTTCACAACAAGCTCATCCTTTTCTCCGTCAGATGAAAAAGGCATAAGCTCAATAAAACGCACATCGATTTTTCTGTCCTTAGCTATGCTTATAAGGCTTTCCGCCTGATTTTCGTTTTTACCTTTTGTAAGCACTGCATTAAGTCTTATGGGTGAAAGGCCGACTCTCTCACATTCATCGATGCCCTCGAAAACCTTATGAAGACCGTCATAGCCCGTAATAGCTCTGAACTGTTCCTTATCTGTTGTGTCAAGACTGATATTTACCGCAGTAACCCCGGCTTTCTTCAACTCAGCAGCATAGTTTTTCAGAAAAATTCCATTGGTAGTAACCGCAATTTTCTTTATGCTGTCTATATCGGCGATACGTTCGGCAATTTCAATAATATCCTTCCTTATGAGAGGTTCTCCGCCTGTAAGACGCACCTTCGTTATACCGCAAGAAGCAAAGGCCCTCACGATTTTTTCAATCTGTAACGGTGTAAGCTCCGGGCTTTTTTCATTTTTGGTGCCACAGTACGAACAGTTCAGATTACACCGTTTCGTAACGGAGACACGCAGATAGTTTATATCTCTTCCGTATCTGTCAATCATTTTTAAAATCGCTCTTTCCGCCTGTTTTTTCGAGAAGCCTTACTTCTCTGATTTCCATTTTTCTGTCGATTGCCTTGCACATATCGTAAACCGTAAGTGCCGCAACTGATGCACCCGTAAGAGCTTCCATTTCTATACCTGTTTTATAGCTGCATTTACCTGTACAGTAAATATACAGCTCGTCTTCACCGTTATTTTCAAAGGTTATTTCTATACTTTCGATGGGAATATTATGACAAAGAGGAATGAGCTCGCTTGTCTTTTTGGCACCCATAATTCCCGCTATTCGTGCCGTAGCAAGTCCGTCACCCTTTTTAAGAGAGGAAGAAAGCAGCTTGCTTAAGGTTTCGGGCTGCATTTTTATTTCAGCAAAGGCTGTTGCAGTTCGTTTTGTGATTTCCTTTTCTCCCACATCGACCATAACTGCTTCACCGTTTTTATTAAGATGTGTAAGCTCAGCCAAATGTATAACCTCCCATCTTTTCCATTCGTTCTCTGAGTTCATCACTGTAGAAAACATCCGTAAATGCATCATACATAGGCGTGTTTATGAAATCATTATTTACTATAAAGTCATATTCTTCGACTGTTATTTCGATGAAATCAAGGTCATACATCTGCGCCGCCGAATATATACCGAGTCCGCAGTCCGCATTACCGCCCGCAATCTGTGCGGCAACAGCGGTATGAGTGAATTCCTCGTTTCTGTAACCGTCGATTTCATTTTTTTCAATGCCGTTGATTTTTAAAAGGTAATCGAAAAGTATTCGCGTACCTGAACCGAGCTGACGGTTGGCATATCTGTGTCCGACGATGTCAGCAAAGCTTTTTATATTTTTCGGGTTACCCTTTTCTACCATAAGACCCTGTATTCTTCCGATGCCCTTTATCAGTGTCGCATCCTCTGAATCGATATATTTTTTGACATAGCTCTCATTATATCTGCCGTTTTCTGTGTCGAGCAGATGTATACCGCCAAGGTGAGCCTGATTAAGCTTTACGGCATTGAGCGCACCCATACTTCCTACGTGAGAGGATGATACCGAATAAGGATAGTCCTTGATTCTCAAAAGATCGTTTATTTCATCAATTATCGGATCGTGGCTTCCCGTCACAATTATAGAATTACATATATTTTTGTTATCGTTTAAAAGGATTACCTCGACAGCTTCGCCCTGCTCTATACCCTCAGAATTCTGCGGTACGATAATAATGCCGTCAGCCTTGGTAAAGCTTGTAACGATACCTGCACCTCTCGGCAGTGGTACAGCAACATAAGTATCACCGATTTTCCCGAGAGTAACGCGGACATACTCACGGTATTTCAGAGAGGAAATAATTCTCTTGCCTAAAACCGCAGTTATTTTTTCCTCGGATCTGACGGTTCTGTGTGAGAGGAAACCGGTCAGATCCTTAACGATTTCTCTCATTACTACTATAGCGGAAACAGGATAACCGGGAAGACCTATCACGGGCGTGCTTCCGATTTTACCGAGAACGGCAGGCTTACCCGGCTTTATTGCTATGCCGTGAACACAGACCTCTCCGAGCTCTCTTATTATATCACAGGTGTAATCATCACGCCCTGCAGAAGAGCCGGCAAGAATGAGAACAGCGTCGTGTTTTTCCGAGGCATCCTTGACTGTTTCTTTCAGCAAATCCTTTTTATCGGGAATAATGGGATAAACCTCAGCCTCTGCTCCCCATTCCCTGAGCATACCCGAAAAAATCGTAGAATTGAATTCGATGATTTCACCCTTCCCGGGATTATCAGTAGGAGAAACTATCTCGTCGCCTGTGGGAATAATTGCTACTGTCGGCTTTTTTATAACAGAAGCCTTTATTATACCGCCTGCAAGCATAGCACCGCAAAGGGATGGCGTAATCTCTGTAAAAGAAGGAGCAATCATATCGCCCATACAGATGTCCTCACCGATTTGTCTGACATTCTGAAAGGGATGCACAGATGCTATAATTTTAATCTTGCCCTCCTCTTCAAAAGAAAGCTCCTCAACCATAATGACAGCGTCCCTGTCATCGGGAATTGCATCGCCTGTATCGACGACGGTGTACATATCGGGCGTGAGTATAATCGGATTGTTTTCACTTGCCGAATAGGTATCCTTTGCCTTTACGGCAATACCGTCCATCGCAGAGGCGTTATAATGAGGACAGCAGATTTTCGCATAAACTGCAGCTGACAGCACTCTGCCTGCAGCATCTGCTACGGGTATTTCTTCTTTTTTATGAGTAAAGTCTTTTTTTATGAGACTGAAAAAATTTTCTTTAGCATCTTCTAAAGGTATATTGTCAAGATAATTATGCTTCATAGTATTTCACC
This sequence comes from uncultured Clostridia bacterium, assembly GCA_937901145.1. Classification (GTDB taxonomy): domain Bacteria; phylum Bacillota; class Clostridia; order Oscillospirales; family Acutalibacteraceae; genus UBA6857. The sequence goes on along the minus strand of CALCHE010000186.1, from coordinate 7,444 downwards.
TTAAAACAAGTGTACTGTAACATTTTCGTCCTTGAAAAAGCCTTCCCTGTTACGGGGAATAACGACAAATCCGTCAGCTGACGACAGAAGAGAAACCAGCCCGCTTTTAAAGAAAAGAGGCTGAGCCTTTCCGTTTTCAAATATAACGGGAACAAGCTCTTCTCTGCCGTGATTTGAGGATATGCTTTCTGTAATTTCTGCCGAAACAGTCAGAAGCTTATTATCCTGTTTGCTGCAGAAACGAAGAAGATTCATAACAACAGTTTTCGCTATTAAATAGGCGGCTGCCGGATGTCCGGGCAGACCGAAAACTGCCTTGCCGTTCACCTTACCGAAAATGGTAGGCTTACCGGGCTTGACAGCGATTCCGTGAAAAAACACCTCACCGTTTTTATCTATAACTGCCGCAGTCATATCTTTGGCACCTGCTGATGAACCGCCCGAAATCAGTACCGCATCACATTCGTCTGTGGCTTTCTGTAAAATGTCGTAAAGCTCGTCAAAGTCATCTTTGACTATTCCGTATTCGATAGCCTCGTATCCGTTTTCTTTCATAAGAGAAGCTAAAAAATGACTGTTTATGTCACGGATTTTACCAAGCGGAACACTCTCTCCTACCGACACAATTTCGTCACCGCTTGAAATGATACCGACCTTGATTTTTTTCACACATTCTACCTCGGTTATACCCAGAGCACAAAGAATACCGATGTGCTTTGAAGTGAGTTTTACACCTTTATTTATAACCGTCTGACCGATTTTTACATCGTCACCTTTTTGTGTCACATTCTGATAGGGACTTACTGCTTTATGTACAAGGCAGGTTCCGTCAAGCATCTGCTCGGTGTGTTCGACCATCACCACACTGTCAGCACCCTTCGGAAGCATGCCGCCTGTGGAAATTTTAATACATCTACCGTTTGAAACTGTATCCTTTGCCTCTTCTCCCATAAGAATTTCACCCGTAAGAGAAAGCATGGCAGGGATACTTTCTCCTGCACCAAAGGTATCAGATGACAGAACTGCATAACCGTCAACAGTGCTTCTGTCAAAGGGAGGGATATTTTCTGCAGATACGATATCCTGTGCAAGAACTCTGCCGAGACACTCGGAAATGTTCAGCCATTCAGTACCGGTTTCGTAAGAAGCAAATTCCGCTTCAGTTATTCTGAGAGCTTCCTCCATAGACACCACATTAAGCATCATATCCGCCTACCTCCTTTGTATCAGATTTGATTTTTCCGTCGCAAAGCTCAATAATGCGAAGATTATTCAAATCAGGGAATTCACCCGTGTGTGTAGTCATAACGAGAGTACAGCCTGTTTTTTCGCAGTACTCACAAATAAGCTCGTTTATCAGCTGTCTGCCCTTACTGTCGGCCGCACTTGTCGGCTCGTCAAGTAAAATTATGTCACCCTTTTTACATAGCACTCTCGCCAAAGCAAGACGCTGACACTCTCCGCCTGAAAGAGTTTTGGCATTTTTATTTTCCAGATGCTTCAGATTGAAAGAACTTAGAATTTTTTCGCTAAGCTCATTTATTTCTTTTCTTTTGCCGTCAAGACAAAACAGTACATTGCTTTTAACACTTTTATTGAAAGGAAGGCTCTGCTGAGGGAGATAGTAAATCTGCCCCTGTGAAAGCACATCACCCTCGGTTCTATTTTCCGTACCTGCCAGAATTTTTAAAAGAGTACTTTTTCCGCTGCCGTTATGGCCTGTAAGGATAATATGCTCACCCTGTTTGATTTCAAGCTCAGGAATATCAACTGCAATTCTGTCGCCGTACTGTTTTTTAAGATTATTTATCCGTATCATCGCTCATCCTCCTTCACGAGAAGTGAAGCAAAAATGTTTACGGCAAAGGATATTATGAGAAGAACTATGCCCAGGGCAAGTGCAAACTCAAAGTTCCCTTTATTGGTTTCAAGCATAATCGCTGTTGTCATAACTCTCGTTTTCCACTGGATATTACCGCCGACAATACTGACAGCACCCACCTCAGCAACTGACCTGCCGAAGGCGGTTAGCATAACAGAAAGGAGAGCAGTTCTGTTCTGCGAAAGGAAAAGTCTCATAATTTTTACCTTACCGAAGGAAAGACCCTTTGCAGTTTCGAGAAGGCTTTTTCCGTTAACAGAGCATACACCCGATGTAAGACTTATCACAACAGGGGTTATAAGAAGACACTGTGCAACAACCATTACCTCGACGGTAAAGAGAATTCCCATTGATCCGAAGATACCGTTTTTTGTGAAAAGCAGATAGACAATCAGGCCTGCCACAACCGGTGGCAAGCCCATTAATGTATTTATTACTTTTTTGACTGTCCGTTTACCTTTGAAGCTTCCAGTCGTCATAAGTACACCTAAAGGCATACCTATAAGACAGGAAATTACCGTCGAGAAAAATGACATACGAAGGGTTACTCCGATTATCTGCAGAATTTCTCTGTCCATCGACACAAGCATTTCAAAGGCTTCTGTTATCTTTTCCAAAATTATTCTTCAATAAGATAGAAGAGTGCTTCACCGTACTGCTCCTCACCGTACTTAGCGATAAGGGCTGAAGCTTCGTCGCCTGTGAGCCATTCGATGAAAGCCTTTGCGCCTTCGGTATTTATACCGTCGAGCTTTTCGGGGTTGCATTCGATAAGTGAATAGGTGTTCTTCATATCGTCGCCTTCGCTGAGAAGGATTTCAAGGTCAAGGTCAGCCTTGTTTGAAAGGAAGGTAGCCTTATCTGTAAGGCAGTATGCACCCTTTTCACTTGCCATGGTAAGACATGCTCCCATACCCTGACCTGCATTTATGTACCAGGTATTTGTTTCTGCATCGGGAACATTTTCGCCCCATATTTTAAGCTCTGCCTTATGCGTGCCGCTTTCATCGCCGCGTGAGATGAAATTTGCCTTTGCATCAGCAATTTTGCTGAAGGCTTCAGCTGCATTGGCACTGCCCTTGATTCCTGCAGGGTCATCCTTGGGGCCGACAACTACAAAGTAGTTATACATAAAGGGAATTCTTTCCACACCGTATCCGTCATTAACAAAAGTTTCTTCACTTGCCTTTGAGTGAACGAGAATAAGGTCTGCATTACCGTCTACTGCCTTCTGAATGGCTGCACCTGTACCCGCAGACTGAACCTCTACGGTGTAACCTGTAGCTTTTTCGAAAACAGGCAGAAGGTACGGAAGGAGTCCTGAGTCATTGACTGATGTGGTGGTTGACATACGGATGATGGGGTTTTCCGGAGCTTTCGTTTCCTCTCCGCCACCTCCGCAGGCCGCGAGAGAGAAAAGCATTAATGCTGCAAGTAATACTGCGAGAAGTTTTTTCATAATTCATTCTCCTTTTCAATCACGGAAGGCATAACGGTTTCCCGGTATACCCTTTGACCGGTACCTGCATTTTCTCCTTACAGGCAGTGTTTTTTCGGTCACGCACAGCCTTTCATACATAAAAATGCTTAGAAAATGCTGTATCGGAATATGAATTAAGCAGTCAAACTGCAAACTTCCTTGTTTCAAATATACTGTTGATATGCCAATTTTTTAATAACAAATTATAAATAATGAAATTAATAATTGTATATTTGTTTCTTATATGATATTATATATTAGAAATAGAGATATTTCAAGCAGGGAGAGTGATTTTTTTGATATTCGGAATAATCTGTGTCAGCGACCGTTGCTCTAAAGGTGTCTGCGAAGACAAAAGCGGACCGCTGATCAAAGAGCTTGTTGCTCATCTGGGCAAAACAAAGGAATACATAATCGTACCTGATGAAAAGGAAGAAATCGAAAAGGCTCTCGTTTATCTTGCAGACGATGTAAAGGCAGATGTTGTTTTCACTACAGGCGGTACAGGTTTTGCACCGAGAGACGTGACACCTGAGGCTACTATGGCTGTTATGGAAAGAAATGCCCCCGGTATAGCAGAAGCCATAAGAATGAAGAGTCTCGAAATCACACCGAAGGCTATGCTTTCAAGAGCCGTCTCAGGTATAAGAGGACAAACACTTATAATCAATCTTCCCGGCAGTCCTAAAGCTGTCAGAGAATCAATCGAAGTGGTGCTTCCTGTTTTGCCTCACGCTGTCGAAACTCTCCCGGGTAATACTCTTTCCTGCGGAGGAAATTATAATGGCTGATATTAAGGAACAGACTCAGGGCTTCAGCCTGAAGGATATAAGTGTACTTCTCCTCGGAGTCGGAGGACTTGGCTGTAATATTGCCGTTCATCTCGCAGGTGCAGGCATAGGTAAACTGATGCTTTGTGATTTCGATACGGTAAGTGAAAGCAATCTTAACAGACAGTTTTTATATACGGTAAATGATATCGGTAAAGAAAAAGCAGTATGTGCACAGGAAAAGCTAAAGCTTTATGCTCCCGAATGTGATATTTCAGCGTGGATCGGTCAAATCAGAAAAGCTGATGAGCTGGAATTTGCCAAAGACTGCGACCTTGTTTTTTCGGCAGTTGATAACGACAACTCCCGACTTATCTTAAAGGAATTTTCAGACAAATACAGCATCCCTCTTGTTCTCGGCGGAATTGACGGCTTTTACGGTATGGCTTCTCTTTATCTTCCCGGCGAAAGTAAATTTCCTCCGATTTTCGAAACGGAAAAACCTGCTGCCTTTTCCGTAAGCTCAACAGCAGGAGTCATCGGCTCTTTACAGGCATCAATCGGAATAAGATATCTTCTGACGAAGGACAGGGAGATTTCAAAAAAACTGCTGATATACGACGAAACAGAAACAAATACACTTAAATTAAAATAGGAGGTAATTGATATGAGTTCAAATTTAAAAGGCTATATGGGTAAGGTTCTTTTTGTCGACCTTACCAACAGAACCCACAGCGAATTCCCCTGGACAGATGAGGACAGAGAGAGAACCATCGGCGGAAAGATTATGGCTGCAGACATTCTTCTTCAGCACATCCGCCCCGGTATGAAGGCATTTGACGAGGATAACTGGCTTGTTGTTTCTACAGGTCCTCTCACCCGTTGTAAGTCTCCCTCATCAACACGCTTCAATATTTCAACCGTTTCACCTCTTACGGGACTTCTCACCTCATCAAACTGTGGCGGTCCCTTCGGCAGACGACTTAAGAAAGCCGGTTGGGATGCAATGGTTATTACAGGCAAAGCAAAGGAGCTTACCTGGATTGAAATTGACGATGACAAAATTACCTTCCACGATGTGCCCGAAATGAAGGGTATGATGACAGGTGAAGTGCAAAAGCAGTTCCCGTCAGGCACAAGCTGTATTACTATCGGTCCTGCAGGTGAAAACAAGGTTCTTTATGCAGGCGTATTCAGCGGTGAAAGAACTGCAGGCCGCGGCGGTGTAGGTGCTGTTTTCGGTGACAAAAACCTTAAGCTTGTAACTGCCAGAGGTACTCATATATACCCCGAAATTTATGATAAGGAAAAGCTCGATGCGCTTAATAAAGAGTGGGAAATGCAATTAAAGCGTCATCCCATAACAGGTGCTCAGCTTTCAAAGCTCGGTACTGCAGGACTTGTTGCTCCTATGCAGGCTCACCGTATCCTCGCTACAAAAAATTTCAGCAACGGACGCTTTGACAATTTCGAAAAGGTATCAGGTGAAGAGCTCAGAGAAAAGCATCTTATCAAAAACGGAAACTGCTACTCCTGTCCTATGAAATGCGAAAGACGTGTCAGGTATGAAGGTAAGAACATAAAGGGCCCCGAGCTTGAAACTCTCGGTCTTTTAGGCCCCAATATCATGAATGACGATATCGAAAAAATCATCAAATGGAACTATGAGCTTGACGAATTAGGTATGGACACTATTTCTACGGCAGGTACTATAGCCTTTGCTATGGAGCTCCAGGAAAAAGGAATGTGGGACAGCGGTCTCGAATTCGGTAAAACAGATAACCTCAGCGATATATTTGTTCTTATTGCCAACAGAGAAGGCATCGGTGATATTTTAGCTGACGGAACAAAGCGTATGAGTGAAAAATTCGGAGGTAAGGAGTTTGCAATCCACGCCAAAGGAATGGAGCTTGCCGCCTATGAACCCCGAGGAGCAGTAGGACAGGGCCTCGGATATGCTACATCAAACCGTGGCGGATGTCATCTTAATGCGGGATATATGGTTGTTCTGGAGGGTCTCGGTCTCAATATGAACTCCTATACGCCAAAGGGCAAGGCTGCTCTTGCCACTATGTTCCAGAATGTTATGGAGGGTGCATCTGCAGCAGGCTTCTGCGTGTTTACCTCCTATGCAATCTTACCCTGGTTCATCGTTGCAAAGCCCACAAGCTTAATGACAAGACTGGTTCAGCAGGTATTCAAATTCGTTACTCCTATCCTCTATGTAGCTATGCAGTTCCCTGAAATTTTGGCGGTCAATATCCCTCTTATCCAGTATCCGAGAGTTCTCAATGCTGCCGCAGGTACAAACTACACAGCAGGTAAATTCATCAAGGTAGGCTCCTACGGTTACAATGTAGAAAGAATCGCAAATATTATTTTAGGTCTTCCCGTAGGTGAAGAGACGGATACCCTTCCCAAACGCCTTACAGATGAAGAGCAGGTTCCCGGTGACAAGAAAACCAAGGTACCTCTCAAAAAGATGAAGAAAAGCTATTACATAATCCGTGGTTGGAAAAACGGCGCACCCACTCCGAGAATGATTAAAAGACTCGGCATCAGTCTTCCCGAATGTGCAAAGGAGGTATATCCTTATGGTAAAGGTTAAAATTTTCGGTGTTATCCGTTCAACAACAGGCTTCGGTTATCTCGAGGTTGATGCAGGAAACGTTCAGGGAATTTTCGATGCTATTTCCGAAAAGATGAAAAAAGGTTATTACGAAGACCTGAAAAAACAGGAAGAAATGAAAAACGACCCTAAAATGAAGCACTGGCCTGAAAGAAACGCTGCTCTTATGCCCCATAAGGAGCTTAAGTTCGGTGATGCAATCGTTTATGTAAACGGTGAAAGATGTATGCGCAAAAAGAAAAAGCTTTCTGACGGTGACGAAGTATGGCTTCTTTCACCCGCAGCAGGCGGATAAAAAAGGGTGCAAAAAGCTGAAAGCCCATAAAGACTTATAAATCAGGTAAAATCAAATATCAAAACCGTTGTAAAATGTTTTGTGAACTTTACAGCGGTTTTATTGATTTTATTACTGTTATAATACAGTTTCTGCACACTCAAGCCGATCCGACTCTGACTCTGGCTCCAAAGCACAAAAAGACAACCGCCACCCGAAGGCAGCGGCCGCTTTTTAAGTGAAGAAAACAATGAAAATCATTTTCGTAGTTGTTTTAATCTGCACTCTTTTCGTAGTGGAGGATCTTTCCCGATACAGCGTTGATCTCATATTCGTAATCGTATCTGCCGTATTCGAAATCAACCTCGTACACCTGTACGCCTCTTTCGTTATCGAAGCTTACTTCAAA
>CALCHE010000185.1 GCA_937901145.1 uncultured Clostridia bacterium | reverse complement strand
ATGATCTTTCTGCCTGTAAGACCGCTGTCGCCCTGAGGACCGCCTGTTACGAAACGGCCTGTGGGATTAACGAAAATCTTTGTATTATCGCACATAAGTGCTTCGGGAATGATAGGCTTGATTACGAGGTTTGTGATGTCTTCTCTGATCTGAGAAAGCTCAACATCAGCACTGTGATGTGAAGAAACAACAACAGCCTTTACTGCTACAGGCTTTCCGTCCTCATATTCCACGGTTACCTGGCTCTTGCCGTCAGCACGAAGATAAGGAAGAGTTCCGTTTTCTCTTACCTCGGTAAGTCTCTTGGCAAGCTTATGAGCTAAAGAGATGGGAAGGGGCATAAGCTCCTCAGTTTCGTCACAGGCAAAGCCGAACATCATACCCTGGTCACCTGCACCGTGGATATTGTATTCATCCTCTTCGCCGTCTTTTCTTTCGAGTGATTTATCGACACCCATAGCGATGTCGGGAGACTGCTCATCAAGTGCTACTAAAACTGCACAGCTGTTACCGTCGAAGCCCTTGTCACCGCTGTCATAACCGATGTCACAGATAACCATTCTTGCTATCTTGGCTACGTCGGGCTTATAGGTAGAGCTGATCTCACCCATAACGAGAACCTGACCTGTGGTAACTGTGGTTTCACAGGCTACTCTCGCCATAGGGTCGTGTGCATAAATATCGTCTAAAACTGCGTCGGAAATCTGGTCACAGATTTTGTCGGGATGTCCCTGTGTTACGGACTCGGATGTAAAAAGATGTTTTGCCATTATAAATTCCTTCTTTCTTTAAAATCTCTATAAATTAATAGTTCCTATTAACAATTAAAAAGCGGTCGATTTCAGACTGAACCGACCGCAGATTAAACCTTATCTTCCGGTCATACCGCAGGATTTAGCACCTTGCTTTACGCAGGTTGCCGAGCTTCAACGGGCCTGTTCCCTCAGCTGCTCTTAATAAGGAAATATTCAATTTACCGATGTAGTATATCAGTTAATGTGTATCTTGTCAAGATATGGAGAAAAAGTTTTTTTTATTTCACATATTTTTTAAGTCTTTCGATGACCACACGGATGAGAGGATAGCTGATTACGGAAAGCATTACACCCTTGATACCGTTTACGGCAGTAGCTCCCCACACAGCCGCCCATATTCCTGCATCATCGAGAGTGATGCCGAGAAAATGCTTAAAGAAAAGCGGCGCAATAAAGTAGTTAGCGAAAAAGCCTACCACCAGAATCGTTACAGTACCTGCCACGCAGGAAAGAAGCAGACCTTTAAGTCCTTCGCTCTTTTTCATTTTACGGTAAACTATGCTGAAGGGAACCACATAAGCACAGCCTACGAGGAAGTTCATCAGATTACCGTAGCCCATCTGTGTTCCTACACCCTTTACGATAAGCTCGATAAGATTTTTGATAAGCTCTACAACCACAGCCGAAACAGGTCCGAAAAGCACGCCCGACACCATAGCAGGCACATCGCTGAAATCAAGCTTCAGATGTCCGAGTGAGGGAATAACGGGAAACTCGAAAAGAAAAAGCACGAAGCTTACTGCCGAAAGCATACCGATTATGCAGAGCATATAAACGGATTTGAGAGATTTTTTGTTTTCTTTCATAAATATCACCTGAAAAAAGATATTTAAAATACCCCAAGAAAAAACGCCTACGGCAAAAAATACCATAGGCGAAAAACACAAAAGCTATGTTTTCTTCTTTCATCCGGACTGTAACCGTCGGCTTCGGAATCGCACCGAATCTGCGCGGAGTATTCTCCGGCTCGTGGGCTGTAACCACCGGTGAGGAATCGCACCTCGCCCTGAAGATATTTTATGAGTATATA
>CALCHE010000184.1 GCA_937901145.1 uncultured Clostridia bacterium | reverse complement strand
TTTCCTTTGTCTTTGAATGGGATTTCGCATAGGATGGAAATCTCACAGTTACCGCCATCGAGTTCCCCATCAATGCTGAGGCTACCAGATTTTACGAGGTCCTACTGGCTTACAGGGCGCAGGAGCTTACAGCAGATGAGATCGACGAGCTGCTTGACAGATCAGGGTATTCAAATTTAGAGGATTACATAGCGGAAACGGCTGTGGACAGAGCTGTCGATTTCGTTAATGCTGCACGTGATAATGCTGTAATAATCGAGGAAACATATGAGGTGGACGGCAACGTTATCACCCTTGGTGACGGCACTGAGATCGAATATAACATCTTTAGAGATGAGATGACATTCGAAAAGGTCAAGGGCGAAAGCAACATGTACGCTATGTTCGAGGCTCATGCACTCCACAAGCAGTAATTATTTATAAAAAAGACCCGAATTTCGGGTCTTTTTTTCTTATTTGCTTGCAATTTTGAGCAATTTGTGATATCATCAATTTACCATAATAAATTGATTTTAAGGAGAAAATCATGAAACTTACAAAGCTTTTAGCAATGCTTCTTGCTCTCTGCATGATCATTTGTTGCTTCGCGGCTTGCGGTGGATCCGATGACGCTGACGACGATGATAAGGACGAAAAGGTAGAGGACAAGGAAAAGGACGAAGACGAGGACGAGGACGAAGACGACGACAAGTCCGATAAGGACGACGAGGACGAAGACAAGTCCGACAAGGACGACGAGGACGAAGACGACGACAAGCCCTCCAAGAAGCCTTCAAAGGACGAGGATGACGAGAAGGACGAGGTTGTCCAGAGACCTTCCGATGACAGCATCGAGGGTAAGTGGGTCGTAAGATTCCCGTTCATGGAAGTGCTTGAAATGACAGGCTCTTCCGATGTATTAGGTAACTTCGAAAGCGGCGCAGAGGTTTATATGTCATTCGAATTTGATGATGCCGAAAAGGTCATCCTTTCTGTAGACATGTCTGACTGCGTTGAAGATTTCTGCGACGACTTCATCGAGTATCTCGAGGATGGCGGAATCGAAGAATATGTTGAAATCAACACAGGGTATACATTCGAAGAGTTCGAAGATCAGCTTGACAAGCAGGGTATGACATGGGATGATTTCTACGATCAGGCCAGAGACAGCATGGAAACTTCACTCAAGGGAACAGATCTTTCTTCCGTAAACAGCGGAGAGTATTCCTTTGACGGAGATGTTATTGAGATCGAGGGCGTTGAGTTCGAGGTAGAGCTTGACGGTGACGAGATGGAGATCGTTGATATCAACGGTGATGCAGGCCCCATCGGTGAGCTTTTGGACGGCCGCACACTCAAAAAGGTTGCATAATTAAATAAAAAAAGAGGGAATAGGGAGACACTTCGTAAAGAAGTGTTCTCCCTACTTTCTTTTTATATAAAAATTGACACTTTTCTGTTGAAAGTGTCATAGTGGGTTACGCACTTTCAAAGAAAGTCAGCGGAACAAATAAAGCAGTAATGCAGAAAGGAGGTAAAACCTATGTCAAAGAAAAACTACAGTGTAGCAAGAGTTGTCACTCATACACAAAGCACAATCGGTAAATGTGAAAGGCACAACGAGAGAAAGAATGAGTCTTACGCAAACATGAATGTTGATACAGCCCGGTGTGATATGAATGTGCATTTCAAGAGCTGCGGTGAACTGACCTACAATGAACAACTGAATAAGCTCATAGCCGAAAAGAAGGTCTGTATGCGAGGTCTGAAGGCTGATGCAAAGGTCTTTGATGAAATGATATTTGACGTCAACACAGACTACTTTGAAACACACGGCGGTTATGAATATGCAAAAGAGTTCTATGAGGAAGCCTACAGATTTGCAGTTGCTTTGTACGGTGAACAGAATATCATCTCTGCCGTAATGCACGCTGATGAACTGAATGTTGCTCTTACAGAACAGTACGGAAAACCTGTGTATCACTATCATATGCACCTTGTAGCTCTGCCTGTTGTAGAAAAGCAAATACTGTGGACAAAACGGTGCAAGGACAAATCACTTGTAGGTACTGTCAAAGAAACCGTCAATCAGATAAGCCATTCAAAGAAGTGGAAATCACCACAGGCTGAGGATAAAAACGGCAATGTAATATTCAATGAAAAAGGTAAGCCTGTGCTGATTCCTTCTTACAGTATCTTGCAGGACGATTTCTTCAATCACATGCAAAGAGCCGGTTTCAATGATTTTGTTCGTGGCGAAAAAAGCAGTACGGCTGAACACTTATCTTGTTTGCAGTATGAGATTCAGCAGGATAAAAAGAGACTTGAAGAAATCAAAAGTCGGGTAGAAAATGAAACTCTTCATTATGAGGATGTTCACATGGTACACAAAACCTTTATGGAGATTGATAGTATGGGTAAAAAGTCCATAACCGGTAAGGTTACTGTTTCTGCGAAGGATTTTGAAGATTTAAGTACAATGGCAAAGCAATCTGTTGCAGCACGAAGCAAGATATTTGCCCTTGAACAGGAAAACAAAAGGCTTCGAGAAGTAAATTGGGAATTGCAGAGCCGAATAAACAGACTCAGCGAACGACTTTATGAGCTTGAAGAAATATGTGCTCCCTATCTTAAAGCCTTAAAGCTTATGCCCGAAAAGGTAAAGAGCTTCTTTGCAGAAATCTTCAAAACTGACCGAGAAGAAAATATCATCAAAAACAAAACTAAAAATGAAAGGAATAGATAAATGAATAATAAAATATTTGACAGCATTATTATCTCAAAGTGTCCGCCAAAAGATACAAGTATCACATTAGGTTACACCCTTGAAAAGGACGGTAAGCTTTATTATATGGATGGTGAAAACCGTGTGTGTCTTACTGAAATCTTTGCTAATAAAAATTCAGTTGTAGATTTGGTGGAAAGTACAATCAGATATGATGCTAATTGTAATTAGAAAATTCTTAATTGATGTAGAAAAAACGAAAACGCTATGCTATAATGAAAACTGTAAACAGCGTAATATAGTGTGGTTGTTTTCGGAAAAGGAGGTAAATTTTGAAACAACGCATATATAACGCAGCTTTGTATTGCAGACTTTCCCGTGACGATGAGCTTTACGGTGAGAGCTCAAGCATAAGCACTCAAAGAAAAATGCTCCGTGATTACGCAACGGAACAAGGCTTTCATATTGTCGGTGAATATATTGACGACGGTTGGTCGGGAACAAATTTTGATCGCCCTGACTTTCAAAGAATGATAGACGATATTGAGGACGGCAAAATAAATTGTGTAATCACAAAGGACTTGTCACGACTCGGTAGGAACTATATTCTTACGGGTCAGTACACGGAAATATATTTCCCGTCAAAGAATGTTCGTTATATTGCCATCAGTGATGATGTGGACTCGGATAAGGGTGAAAGCGATATTGCACCCTTCCGTAACATTCTCAATGAAATGGTGGCAAGAGATACGAGCAAAAAAGTCAAATCCGCAATGCGTGTAAAATTCAACAACGGAGAATATATCGCACCTTCACCGCCTATCGGTTATATTATTGACCCTAATCAAAAGAATAAACTGATAATTGATGAAGAAACTGCTTGGATACCCAAAAAGATATTTGAGCTTGCGGCTCACGGAAAGGGACCAAACGGAATAGCAAGACAGTTGACGGCAGAGAAGGTACCCACTCCCTATTGGTATCGTTACCTGAGACGAGGAGAAAGGGCATCTAAATTCGAGAATCAACCCGAAGAAGTTCGTTGGCAATGGTCACTCGTAAGTGTCAGGGGTATTCTTGATAACGAAATCTATATCGGAAACACTGTCCACTACAAATGTCAAAAGGTTTCCTTCAAAAGTAAGAAAAACCGTAAGACTTCTGAAGATGAATGGTTACGGGTTGAGAACACACACGAGCCGCTTATTTCAAAAGACTTGTGGGATTTGGTTCACGCTCATATAAACTCCCGTAAGCGACAGGCAAAACGAGACGAAAATAATGTTTTTTCGGGATTAGTTTACTGTGGTGAGTGTGGTTGGTCCTTAAGCTCTGCTAACTGTAAAAAACAAGCAAAATATCTGAGATGCACAAAATACGGTCAGCGAGGAAAAGTGGCTTGCTCCCTGCACTTCACACCTTTTAAGCTGCTTTACGGTGTTGTATTGCTCCGATTACAGTATTGGCTACTTGAGGTTCATCAAAATCAGGACAAAATTCTTGACAGGCTTTTGCAATCGGGTGAAAGACAGCGAGAAACGGAACGTAAGCATTATGAAAAAGAAATCCAGAGAGCCACTAAACGCAAGAAGGATGTTGACCGGCTTTTTGCTAAGACTTACGAGGATTTTGCTTGCGGCAGGCTTGATGAAGAGAATTACGAAATGTTGAGGACAAAATATCGTAATGAGCAAATACAGCTTGCAGAACAAATATCGCAATACGAAGAAAAGCTGACGGCTACAAAAACCACAGAGGAAAATGTGCGTAAGTGGATTGATTTAATCAGCAAATATTCAGAAATCAATGAGCTTACCGCACCGCTTCTCAATGAACTGATAGAAAAAATAGTAGTTCACGAAAAAAGAATTGATACCGACGGAAAGCCAACGATAGATATTGAAATCTATTACCGTTTTGTCGGCAGAATTGATTAACACACATTAGAATGAGCCTGTCTTTTCAGGCGGGATCAGATTTATGAAATATAATATCCTTAAGTAATGTAAGGGAATGGCTATCTCATTCCTAACATTATCTTGCCGCCTGAACAAGCCAATATTACCCTTGGCAAATGGGGGTGAGCGAGTGCCGGTGGCACTCAGAACGGGCGAACCGACCGAGCCGGCAGGCGAGACATGATGCATAAGAAATACCTTGAGCATAACAAGAGTGGTCTGTTTATGCTGATGATTACAAAATGTACCCTTTGGCCTTATCTTGCAGATATTGACCGTCAA
>CALCHE010000183.1 GCA_937901145.1 uncultured Clostridia bacterium | reverse complement strand
TCGGGTAAAGCTTTTTGAGGGTTTTTAGGGAAGCTTTTTCTCGAAAAAGTTCCCTGAATGGGGTTCGGGGCAAAGCCCTGACCTTTAATACACAAGAAAAACGCCCGACTTCGGGCGTTTTTTGATTACTTCCCGTCGGATGCGTTCAGCGAAAGCCGAGCACCCTCTCTAAAGCCCGAACGGTTTATCGCAGCAAGGGAAGTCTTGCTAAATTTCCCCTTGATTTGTGGAAAACTTTTTGATATTATATAATTTAGATTATTATAACTATTTATATAAAGGAACAAAAATGGCTAATACAGAAAGAACTGAACGTCAGAAGCATATCAGAAATTTCTCCATTATCGCTCATATCGACCACGGTAAGTCCACCCTTGCGGACAGAATTCTCGAATATTCCGATACCGTTGCCAAGCGCGATATGGAAGAGCAGCTTCTCGACGATATGGAGCTTGAAAAGGAAAGAGGTATCACCATCAAGGCCCGTGCCGTGCGTCTTGACTATACCGCTCCCGACGGCGAAGAATATATTTTCAACCTTATCGACACCCCCGGTCACGTTGACTTTAACTACGAGGTTTCCCGTTCACTTGCCGCCTGTGAGGGCGCGGTGCTTATCATCGACGCATCCCAGGGCATCGAGGCACAGACTCTGGCTAATACTTATCTCGCTCTCGATCACGATCTGGAACTTGTTCCCGTTATTAACAAGATAGACCTTCCCGCTGCTGAGCCCGACAGAGTCGCCGCTGAGGTAGAGGAGGTTATCGGTCTGGACTGTATGGGTGCGCCGAGAGTTTCAGCCAAAACAGGTGAAAACGTGGCAGAGGTGCTTGAGAGAATAGTTTCTGACATTCCAGCTCCCTCTGACTGTGACGACAAAGCACCTCTCAAGGCGCTTATCTTCGACTCTGTTTACGATAACTATAAGGGCGTTATCGTTTATGTCCGTGTTATGCAGGGCACACTTAAAGCCGGCGAGACGATGCGTATGATGGCTACCGGTGCCGAGTTCACTGTAGTCGAGGTCGGATATATGAGAGCGACGGGACTCGAGCCCTGTAAGGAGCTTTCATCAGGTGAGGTAGGCTACATCACCGCTTCTATCAAGACAGTCCGTGACGCTAAGGTGGGTGACACCGTAACCAAGGTGCAGAATCCTGCTGCTGAGCCTCTTCCCGGCTACAGAAAGGTTAATCCGATGGTTTACTGCGGTGTGTATCCTGCTGACGGTGCCGACTATGAGGCGCTCCGTGATGCTCTGGAAAAGCTTCAGCTTAACGATGCATCTCTTTCTTACGAGCCCGAAACCTCAGGTGCACTCGGATTCGGCTTCCGCTGCGGTTTCCTCGGTCTTCTCCATCTCGAAATCATTCAGGAAAGACTCGAAAGAGAGTATAATCTTGACCTTGTAACCACAGTACCTTCCGTTGTTTATAAAATTCATCTTACTGACGGCAGTGTGGTGGAAATCGATAATCCTACCCATTATCCCGAGCAGGCATCCATCGATTACTGTGAGGAGCCCATTACCAATGCTCACATTTATTCTCCTGCTGATTATGTAGGCTCCATTATGGACCTGTGTCAGGACAGACGAGGTATTTTCAAGGATATGAAATACATCACACCTGACCGTGTGGATATTCATTATGAGCTTCCCCTCAATGAAATTATTTACGACTTCTTTGATGCTCTCAAATCAAGGACGAGAGGCTATGCTTCCTTCGACTATGAGATTTTCGAATACAGACGCTCCACACTTCAGAAGGTTGACGTGCTTCTGAACGGTGACATTATCGACGCCCTTTCATTTATCATCCATTCTGAAAAGGCTATGTCCCGTGCCAGAAAGATAGCCGAAAAGCTGAAGGAGCACATTCCCAGACAGATGTTCGAAATTCCCATTCAGGTCGCTATAGGCAGTAAGGTCATAGCACGTGAAACTGTCAAGGCTATGAGAAAGGATGTTCTCGCCAAATGCTACGGCGGTGACATCACACGAAAGAAAAAGCTTCTCGAAAAACAGAAGGAAGGTAAAAAACGTATGCGCCAGTTCGGTACTGTCGAGGTACCTCAGGAGGCCTTTATGGCAGTTCTTAAGCTGGACGACAACGGATAACAGTATGACAGGAATATACATTCATATTCCCTTTTGTAAAACGAAATGTCCTTACTGTGATTTCTATTCCTTTAAAGGTGACGAAAAACAAAAGGACAGCTATCTGAAGGCTGTCCTTTTATGCTTGGAGGGCTATGCTGATAAAACTCTGAAGATCGATACGGTTTATTTCGGAGGAGGAACGCCATCGGTTTTCGGCGGTGAAAGAATAGGAAGGATAATTTCTTACATAAGAGAAAACTTTGATTTACAGGAAAATACGGAAATAACCGTGGAGTGTAATCCTTCTTCTACGGATGAGGACTTTGTCCGTCAGGTGAAAAGGGCAGGGGTCAACCGCATATCTATGGGTATGCAGTCGGCAGTTGACGCGGAAAGAAAAATGCTGGGCAGACCCTCCGACAGAAAGGATATAGAAAGAGCGGTTAATCTTTTTAAAAATGAGGGCATAGATAATATTTCTCTCGATCTTATGCTCGGTGTACCATTTCAGACTATGGAAAGTCTGGATGAAAGTCTGGATTTTATGCTTTCGCTTTCCGTAAAGCACATCAGTGCCTATATGCTGAAAATAGAGGAAGGTACACCCTTTGCCGAAGAAAAGAGTCTGTCCTTGCCCGATGAGGATACGGTAGCTGATATGTATATCCACACCTCGGAAAGACTGAGGGAAAGAGGATACATACATTATGAAATTTCAAATTTTGCTCTCGAAGGCTTCAGAAGCAGACATAATACCAAATACTGGCAGTGTGAGGAATACATCGGTGTAGGACCCTCGGCACATTCATTTTATAAAGGGAAAAGATTTTATTATTCACGTTCCTTCGATGATTTCCTTTCAGGAAAAGCACCTATATCAGACGGTGAGGGCGGAAGCGAAGAGGAGTATATAATGCTTGCTCTTCGTCTGAGAGAAGGTCTCGACGGAGTAAAATTCAGAGAAAAATACGGCAAGACTTTAGATAAATCTATATTCGATAAAGCAGAAAAATATAAAAAAGCAGGTCTTGTCAGAACGGAGGGAGACAGGATATATCTGACGTATGAAGGGTTTCTTGTTTCCAACAGCATAATTTCAGATTTATTATACTAAGCATCACGGAGAAGTTTTCCGTGGGTGTGTTAAGGCGGTGTAACTATGATTTTTAAAAAGTACGGCCTGGTGCTTGCAGGCGGAGGCGGTAAGGGGGCTTACCAGATCGGTGCATGGAAAGCTCTCAGAGAAATGCGTATATCCTTTGATGCCATAGCCGGTGTTTCTATCGGCTCTATCAACGGTGCGCTTATCGCTGCGGGTGATATGAATAAGGCGATAGAATTCTGGCACAATGTCTCTGTAGAAAAGGGTATCAGAATCGAAAATGAGCTTGTAGACCCCGAAAACCTTTTCAGTAAAAAAAACTGGAGTGTTCTTTTTAAGGAATTTCTGAAAAACGGAGGCTTTGATGCTTCTCCTGCGGCAGATTATATAAGAACATACGTAGACGAGGACAAGGTAAGAAAAAAGAAAATTCCTCTCGGTATCGTAACAGTACATCTGTCTCAGAATGCTACGCCTATGGAGATTTTCGTTGAGGATATTCCTAACGGTGAGCTGGTTGATTACCTTTTAGCTTCGTCGAATATACCCTTGGCTACTAATATCGGACCTGAGGGCGAAAAATTCCTTGACGGCGGAGTTTACGATAATACACCTGTAATGACACTGAAAAAAAGAGGATACAATAAGCTGATAGTTATTGATATTTCAAACATAAAGGGTGTTGCCCATAATCTGAATTTCAATAATTCTCAGGTGGTTTACATTCGGCCTTACGATCTTGAGGATCTCGGTCCCTCATTTGATTTCAGCGGACCTATGATCGACAGAAGAATACAGCTCGGTTATCTTGACACGAGAAAGGCTTTCGGACATCTCTCTGGAAACATTTATTATTTTACACCGGATGTTTTTGATCAGATGATACAGCAGTACGGTGCATATGCTATTTGCGAACTCGAGGAGCTGGCACACAAATTAAAGGTGGAAAAAATCTGCATTTACGGCAAGGATGAATTCTTTTCAGCTACTAAAACAGCTCTCGAAAAGGCAAAGGCAGAGGAAGCGGGAAAGGAACAGGAAGCACCTGAAGAAAAAGCTGCTGAAAACGCCTTCGACTGGAAGGAACTGAAGGAGAAATGGAATCAGCTTCGCGTCAGAAGTCAGAGAAAGGGTCTGGAGGAATTTGCTGAGGCTATAGCTGTTCTCGATTCTGTGGTGATGTAAAAATTTACCGGACGGAATTTTCCCTCAAACTCTTGACAAAAGAGAAAAACTGATATATCATCTTCACATAATATTTTTAAACCGATGAACGAGAGTAGTAACACTATCGGAAACTTACAGAGAGCCGCGGACGGTGGAATGCGGCAGGGGAAGACAGTGCGAATGGACTCGTGAGGGCGGCTCTGAAAAAAAGTAGTAGGAACCGACGGAAACTCTACCGTTATGCTGAGAGCGTATGTCAGTACGTGAAAACCATTAAGGTGGCGACAGGCTTCTGTTCCTTTGTGGAGCAGAAGTTTTTTGATTTTGTTACCTGTTTGGAAAAATATTTTAAGGAAGTGTTATTTATGTATTATTCGGGTGAACGATGGCGTAGCTTATAATATAATTGCTGTAGTGAACGGTTTTGACCGTTCCGCAGATTACCGCATAATAGTATACTAAAAAAACAGTAACGGAACAGTCGAGACTGTTCCCTGCATTGAAAAGGAGAATTCAAAATGAATACAAACTATAAAGATTTCGACAACTATCTCAAACAGTATCCCGACAAAAACGGTTATTTCGGTCAGCACGGCGGTGCTTTCCTTCCTCCCGAGCTGGAACCTGCCTTCAAGGAAGCAGACGATGCTTATGAAGCTATCTGCCAGTCAGCTCAGTTTATTTCCGAGCTTCGCAGAATCAGAAAGGAATTTCAGGGCAGACCTACTCCCGTTTATCACTGTGAGAGACTTTCCAAACTTTTCGGAAACTGCCAGATTTATCTTAAGAGAGAAGACCTTAATCACACAGGTGCACACAAGCTCAACCACTGCATGGGTGAGGGTCTTTTAGCCAAGTATATGGGTAAAAAGAAGCTTATCGCTGAAACAGGTGCAGGTCAGCACGGTGTGGCTCTGGCTACTGCTGCTGCATATTTCGGTATGGAATGTGATATTTATATGGGCGAGGTTGACATCGCTAAGCAGCATCCCAACGTAATCAGAATGAAAATGCTCGGTGCAAATGTTATTCCTGTAACTCACGGCCTTAAAACTCTCAAGGAAGCAGTTGACGCGGCATTTGATGCTTATCTGAAAGAATACGATCACGCTATTTACTGCATCGGCTCCGCACTCGGCCCCCATCCCTTCCCTAAAATGGTAAGAGATTTCCAGGCTGTTATCGGTATCGAAGCCAGAGAGCAGTTCCTCGAAATGACAGGACATCATCCTGATGCAGTTTGTGCCTGTGTAGGCGGCGGCTCCAATTCTGTGGGCACATTCGTTCCCTTCCTTGCAGATCCCGTAGAAATTATCGGCGTTGAGCCTCTGGGCAGAGGTGAAAAGGTCGGTGATCACGCAGCAACCATGGCATTCGGTAGCAAGGGCAGACTTCACGGCTTCGAAAGCTATCTTCTCCAGGATGAAAACGGAGAGCCTCTTCCCGTTTATTCCATCGCCAGCGGTCTTGATTACCCCGGTGTAGGACCCGAACACGCTAATCTTCGCGATATGGGCAGAGTACAGTATGATACCATTTCTGACGAAGAGGCTATGGAGGCATTCTTCCTTCTGTCAAGATATGAGGGTATCATTCCTGCTATCGAATCTTCACACGCTGTAGCTTATGCTATCAAATACGCCAAAGAGCATAAGTCAGGCTCTATCCTTGTTACTCTTTCAGGCAGAGGCGATAAGGATATCGACTATGTTTACGAGCAGTACGGCTGCGGTGAAAGATTTATGGAAAAGTACGAGAAATAAAATAAGCAAAAAAACAGAACCCTTCTGCGGCATTTGCCGCGGAAGGGTTTTTAACTTTGAAGAAATCAAAGGAATTTTTTTCTGAATATTTCTGTAGCGTCTTCCTTTGTGAAGCCGCCGGGGGAGAATTTGAAATTATTCGGAACGGTATCGTATCTTTTACAGTAGGCCAAAATTTCTTCTTCGGTCATTTTTATTTCGGGTAAATCCGTAAGCTCACGGATGATATTTTTAAAGGTCTCCTTGTCAGTTTTCATTACAGACAGAACCCTGTTTGTCTTTTCTTTTTCGTGCTTTTCACTGCTGTCAATAAATTCGTCCATAAAAGCTGTACAGGCTCTTCCGTGGGGAAGATCATAGTTTTCTGTGAGAATATAGCCTAAGGGGTGGGGGAAAGCAGTGCCGCAGTACGCCAGAGTAATACCTGCATAAAGTGAGCCGTAATAAAGCATTTCTCTCATTTTTTCATCGGGGGTTTCTTTGGTACGGTGGAGATACACGAGACCCTGCCAGATAAGGTCGATAGCTTTTTCACCGAAAAGAGTGGGAATGTCGGTACATTTTACTGACATATATCCTTCTAAGGCGTGGGCGAGAGCGTCGAGAGCCGTGGAGACGGTGACGCTATATGGCATAGAGTGAGTGTATGTCGGGTCGGCAAAGGTGAGACGGGGAAAGCAGTCCATAGGAGCGATGCTCTTTTTTCTGCCGGTGACAGGGTCGGTGAGAACGCTTACCTTGCCTACCTCGCTTCCCGTACCTGCGGTGGTGCCGATGAGGACGATGGGCAGAGCGGTATTTCTTGTCCCGTCAGAGTAAATATCCTGAATACCGAAGGTGGGGTTGGCGGCATAGACAGCTACAGCCTTTGCTGCATCCAGAGGTGAGCCTCCGCCGATACCGATGACGAATTCAGCTCCGAAGCATACAGCCTTTTCTGCAGCCTCATAGCAGTGGTCGAGACGGGGGTTGGGGCCGATGCCGTCATAGAGTACACTTTCTATTTGCTGTTCATTGAGAGCATAGAGAATATCGTCAAGAGCACCGCTTTTCTTTGCGCTGGAGCCACCGGTAACTATAATGCATTTTTTACCGAAGGCAGACATAAGTGCGGAATTTTTCTTCACACAGCCTTTTCCGCTGACGACATTGATGGGTAAGTTAATATTGAAATCCATTTTACATTTCCCTTTCAGCATATTAAATATAAAAGTTCAGAATTATTATATCAAAGTAATAACTTTCCTGCAAGTTTTATTTGTAAAGACTTGAAAAAATAGTCGATATAGTATAAAATGAATAGGATATAAAAGTATTATCGGATTTTATTGTCTATTTTAATGAGTTGCGGTGATTTGAATGAAATGCAAAGGCAGAATATTAAAAATTATTATTTCGGTTACGGCTGTTGTTCTCGTCCTTTGTCTTTCTTTTTTTCTGTACAGCAGAGAGAAAAGATACGACTTTACGGAGAAAAGCTTCATTTCTATGGATACCGTAGTCACTGAAAAAATTTACGGTGAAAATACCGGTGTTTTTTTAGCACCTGTATTCAATATTGTAACGGGACTGGATGAAACCATTTCGCGCTTCAATGAGGAAAGTGCGGTTTAC
Organism: uncultured Clostridia bacterium; assembly: GCA_937901145.1. Classification (GTDB taxonomy): domain Bacteria; phylum Bacillota; class Clostridia; order Oscillospirales; family Acutalibacteraceae; genus UBA6857. The sequence goes on along the minus strand of CALCHE010000183.1, from coordinate 15,036 downwards.
CGTCTTAATACCGAAGGGGAAACCTCGGATAAATCTGTTCTGCAGATTATCGACGGTGTAAAGACAGTAAGTGATGATGTTGACGGTGCCTTTGACATTACCGTCGGCGGTCTTTCCGATTTATGGAGCATCGGCAAAGAGGGAGAGAGAATTCCCACAGAAAAGGAAATTTCCGATGCGCTTGAAAATATCGACTATAAAAAAATCAGAATCGAGAACGGTACCGTCTACTGCGAGGATGGCGTAGTTGACCTAGGTGCTGTCGGTAAGGGCTTCGCCTGCGATCTGATAAAGGCATACCTTTCTTCTGAAAATGTAAAAGGTGCTGTGGTCTCTGTGGGCGGAAGTATTTTAGCCTACGGTGATTATAACGATAAGGGCGACAAATGGAGCATAGCTATCAGACATCCCCGTTCCGAAAGTGAATTTTTAGGTGTAATCCGACTCGATGAGGGCTTCGTATCTACATCGGGTGATTATGAGAGATATTTCGAAAGTGACGGCAAACGTTACCATCATATTTTTGATGCACGCACAGGTATGCCTGCATCCTCGGGTCTTATCAGTGTTACTGTGGTGGCTGACAGCGGTCTTTTAAGTGATGCTCTTTCCACGGCCTGTTTTATAGTGGGTGAGGAAAAGGGCAAGGCTCTGATAGAAAAATACGGAGCATCGGCTATTTTCGTCGATGAAGAAATGAATATTATCACTGTGGGAGAAATCGACTTTGAAAAGCAGTAAACTACTAAAAAAAGGCGACATAGTCATTATTGCTTCCGTGGCTGTGATTTCACTGTTATGGATTATGATAACTTTCGTTTCCTCCGATGAAAAGCAGCAGGCGAGAATTTATCTTGACGGAGAGGTTTACGAAACCGTGGAATTATCCGCTGTGGAAGACGAAGAGATAATAAATATCGACGGTTGCTCGGTAAAAATTACGAGGGACGGTGCCTGCTTCCTCTCTTCGGACTGTCCTGACGGTTTGTGTGTTAATCGAGGTATGATGAAAAATAACGGCGATGTTATGGCCTGTGTTCCGAAGGGGATAACCGTGGAGATAACGGGCAGAAAAGCCGTTGATGGAATTTCCTATTAGGATGAAATATAAATGAAAACTAAAAAGCTTACTTTACTTTCCCTTCTTTCTGCACTGGCGTTAGTGCTCGGATTTACGGAAAATCTGCTTCTGCCTGACATACCTTTTCTTCCGGTCGGGGGAAAGCCGGGCCTTTCGAATATAGTTACTATGTTCACGGCATCCTTTTACGGCTTTTCGGGAGCAATATATATCACGCTTATAAAAGGTCTTTTCGCTCTTATTACCCGTGGTGCCACTGCGGCAGTTATGAGTCTTTGCGGAGGTGTTTTAAGCACGGCCGTGATGTGTCTTATGATCAGAAAAGAGGGAAAAAACCTTTCATATATCGGTATCGGCGTCCTTTCGGCGACGATGCATAATATGGGACAGCTTGTCGGTGCGTGCTTTATCACGGGTACGGCATCTGTTCTGTCCTACGGCAAATATCTTCTTCTTTTCGGACTTGTTACAGGCTTTGTGACAGGTACCGTAGTTGAGGTGGCTTTGCCGAAAATAAAGGTAATAATCAATCATAATTTTAATGTAAAGGAGAAATGAAAATGAGCAAAAGGCTTGACGGAGTTCTTACTGCCGTAAAGCGCGGACGCGGCGGTGTGGCTGTGGCACACAATAAAAACACAGCTGATATGCCCGTAGAAAGACTCCCTGTTCCTGAAAGGGTAGTTATTTCCATGCAGCAGCACATAGGTGTACCCTGTACTCCCGTGGTAAAGGTCGGCGACGAGGTAGCAGTAGGACAGGTTATAGGTGACAGCGATAAATTTATATCTGCACCTATCCACGCGACTGTTTCAGGCAAGGTAACGGCTGTAGGCGACATCAAACTCGCAAACGGTATCATTACCAAGGGTATTACCATCGAAAGTGACGGAGAAATGAGACTTTATGAGGGAATAAAGCCTCCCGTCGTAACCAATAAAAAGGAGCTTTGCGAGGCTGTAAGAGCATCGGGTGTAGTAGGTCTCGGCGGTGCGGGCTTCCCCACACACGTTAAGTTTAATCTTCCCGATGACAGCAATGTAGACACACTTATCATCAATGCTGCCGAATGTGAGCCTTACATCACAGTTGACTACCGTGAATGTATCGATAACACCAAATATATTATCAAGGGTGTAGAGCTTCTCAGAGACATCTGCGGCTTCAAGCAGATTATTATCGCTATCGAGGATAATAAGCCTCAGGCATTCAAAGAGCTTAAGGCCTTTGCTGACAGCGATAACGATGCAGACGATACCATTAAGCTGATGACACTTAAGTCAAAATATCCTCAGGGCGCAGAGAAGATGATGGTTCTTTCCGCTACAGGCAGAAAGGTACCTCCCGGAAAGCTTCCCTCGGATGTGGGCTGTGTGGTTATCAACGTGGCCTCTCTCGCCTTTATCGCAAGATATGTGGAAACAGGTAAGCCCCTCGTTTCACGTTCAATTACTGTTGATGGCTCAGCTATCAAAGAGCCTAAAAACCTCCGTGTTCCCATCGGTACAAATATTCAGGATATTATCGATTACTGCGGCGGCTTTAAGGAAGAGCCCAGAAAGATTCTTTCAGGCGGTCCGATGATGGGTATTGCTATCTGTGATACCAATGCTCCCATCTGTAAGCAGAATAATGCTATTCTTGCTTTCGCTGACAGAAAAGATCTCATTAAAACCGAAAGAGAGTGCATCCGCTGCGGCAGATGTGTGGATGTATGTCCCATGAGTCTTATGCCCACTCTCATCGAAAGATATGCCCGTGTGAAGGATGCGGAAAAACTCACTGACATCGGTGTTATGGTATGTATGGAGTGTGGCTCCTGTGCCTACGCCTGTCCTTCAGGCAGACCTCTTGTTCAGTATATGAGACTTGCCAAGCAGGTCGTAAGAGAAGGAGGTAAAAAATAATGAGTAAAAAACTTACTGTAAGCCCGTCTCCTCACGTGCGCTCCAGAGAAACCACGACGGGTATTATGCTCGATGTTATCATCGCTCTTATCCCTGCGCTTATTATGAGCGTTTACTATTTCGGCTTAAGAGCACTCTTACTTACAGGTGTATGTGTCGTCAGCGCAGTTCTTTCCGAATATGTATGCCGTAAGGTAATGAAAAGAAACAATACTCTCGGTGATCTGAGTGCTATCGTTACGGGTCTTATCCTGGCACTTAATCTTCCCTCATCTCTTCCTTTATGGATGGGTGCTCTGGGAAGCATCATCGCTATCGTAGTAGTAAAGCAGATGTTCGGCGGTATCGGTCAGAACTTCGTTAACCCTGCTATGACAGCCAGAATCATCCTTATGGTGTCCTTCCCCACAGCTATGGCTCACTGGGTGGCACCCTTCGCAGGAAGCTGGAGCCCCGATGCAGTTACTGCCGCTACTCCGATGGCAGTTTTAGCCGGTGTTCAGGGCGGAGACGTTTCTGCAGTGGCTGATGCACTTCCCTCACTTACGGGAATGCTTTTCGGTGCTCACGGCGGTTCAATGGGTGAGGTTTGCTCTCTCGCTCTTATCGCCGGCGGTCTTTACCTTATCATCAGAAAGGTTATCTCTCCCATCATTCCTTTCTGCTTCATCGGTACTGTAGCTGTGTTTATGCTTCTGGCAGGTGATTTCAGTCTCGAATTTACCGCTTATCAGCTTTTAGGCGGCGGACTTATGCTCGGTGCATTCTTTATGGCTACTGACTATTCCACTTCTCCTCTCAATAAAAAAGGAAAGATTATCTTCGGTATCGGTTGCGGTCTTATTACTTCGATTATCCGTATTTTCGGTTCGCTTCCCGAGGGTGTATCCTTCTCCATCATACTTATGAACATTCTCGTTCCCCACATCGAAAATCTTACCTTATCCAAACCTTTCGGCTTCGTTAAGGAAAAGAAAGGGGGCAAGGCATAATGAAAAAGTTAAACCTTAAGGATGTACTTATCCCCACTGTGGCACTTCTCGTTATCTGTCTGGTGGCCACCACTCTTTTAGCTTTTACGAACAGCATTACTTCTGAAAAAATAGCTCTCAATGCTGTAGAAACAGAAAATGCCAGCCGTAATGTGGTTCTTCCCGGCGGTGCTACCTACAGTGAGGTAACTACAGCAGAAAACGGCGTTACCTACTGCACAGGCTACGATAAAATCGGTAACGAAATCGGTTATGTGTTTACCGCAGGTGCCAAAGGCTACGGCGGAACAGTTTCCGTTATGGTAGGTCTTGACGCAGAGGGTACCATTCTCGGCCTCGAAATCCTCTCACACAGCGAAACACCGGGTCTCGGTGCAAATGCAGTAAAGGACGATTTCAAAGGTCGCTTCACGGGTAAGAGCGGAACTCTTACAGTAGACAAGGTTTCAAACGACGGCCAGAATATACAGGCTATCACAGCCGCTACCATTACCTCAAAGGCAGTGGTAAGTGCAGTAAATACGATCACAGAAACTTTCACACAGGTTATGACAGGAGGTGGCACTAATGGCTAAGCTCACAAAAGAATTTTCCAAGGGCATTATTGCCGAAAACCCTGTTCTCAGACTCGTTCTCGGTACCTGTCCCACACTGGCTACTACTACATCAGTAGAAAGTGCCATAGGTATGGGTCTTGCCGCATCTATCGTTCTCGTCTGCTCAAACATCGTTATTTCCGCACTTCGTAAGGTTATTCCCGATAAGGTGCGTATTCCCGCATACATCGTCGTTATCGCTTCCTTCGTTACCATCGTTCAGATGGCAGTAAAAGCTTTCCTTCCTTCACTGGACGAGCAGCTCGGCGTGTATCTTCCCCTCATCGTTGTTAACTGTATTATCCTCGGCAGAGCCGAAGCCTTCGCAGGTAAAAATCCTGTTTTAGCTTCTGCAGTTGACGGTCTCGGAATGGGTGTAGGCTTTACGGCAGCTCTCTTCCTTATGGGTGCTGTCCGTGAAATCTTCGGCGCAGGTACCTTCCTCGGCACAGGCGTTCCCTTCCTTGAAAATAATCCTATGCTTATATTCATCCTTCCTCCCGGCGGCTTCTTCGTTTACGGTATTCTTATGGCAGCAGTAAACCGTCTGGCTGAAAAGAAGGGCAAACCCAGAGCAGAGCTTCGCGGCTGTGAGGCATGTCCCATGGCGCAGAGCTGTGCATTAAAAAATGCAGATAAGGAGGGTGCAAACTGATGACTAAAGAACTTCTTACAATTCTTTTAACGGCTATTCTTACCCAGAACTTCGTATTAGCCAAATTCCTCGGTATCTGTCCCTTCCTCGGTGTTTCCAAAAAGCTTAACACAGCAGTAGGTATGAGCGCGGCGGTTATTTTCGTTATGGCATTGGCCACAGCCGTTACCTATCCTATCAATAAGTTCTTACTGGTTAAAAATGACCTGGAATATCTGCAGACTATCGTGTTTATTCTCGTTATTGCCGCACTTGTTCAGCTGGTTGAAATCATTCTTAAAAAATATATTCCCGCTCTTTACAATGCCCTCGGCATTTATCTTCCTCTCATTACCACAAACTGTGCCGTTCTCGGTGTAGTTATCCTTAACGTAGACGAAGGCTATAATTTTGCTCAGTCTATGTTCAGCTCCGTAGGTGCAGGTCTCGGCTTTATGCTGGCTATGGTAATGTTTGCAGGTGTCAGAGAAAGACTCGAAAGCTGTGATGTTCCTAAATTTATGCAGGGTCTTCCCATCACTTTAGTGGCAGCATCACTCGTTTCCGTTTCCTTCCTCGGCTTTACGGGAATCGTAGAAAACATCTTTGCTTAAGGAGGTAACAATATGAGTCAGATTATTATTGCTGTAGTAATTGTTGCGGTTATCGGACTTATCGCAGGTCTCGGTCTCGCTGTTGCTTCCATCGTTTTCGCAGTACCTGTAGACGAAAAGGCAGAGAAGATAAGAGAATGTCTTCCCGGTGCTAACTGTGGTGCCTGCGGATTTACAGGCTGTGACGGTTATGCTGCTGCTCTCTCCAAGGGTGAGACAAGTGAGTGTAATCTCTGTACTCCGGGCGGTAACGATACCGCAAAGCAGATTGGTGAAATTATGGGTCTTGCAGTAGGCAAGATTACACCGATGGTTGCTGCTGTTATGTGTCAGGGTAATAAAACCAATGTAGAGGATAAGCTTGAATACAGCGGTGTTAAATCCTGTAAAATGGCTACACAGCTTTTCGGCGGTCCTAAAAACTGCATTTACGGCTGTATCGGTTTCGGTGACTGTGTAGAGGTATGTCCTTATGATGCTATCTTTATCTGCGACGGTGTGGCGAGAATCAATCCCGACAAATGCCGTGCCTGTAAAAAGTGTATCGCAGTATGCCCCAGAAATCTTATCGACCTTTTCCCACTCGACACTACAAAGGGTGCTGTTCTCTGCCGTAACCACGATAAGGGCGCTCAGACCCGTAAGCAGTGCAAAGCAGGCTGTATCGGATGTATGAAGTGTGTAAAGGCCTGTCCTGTAGAGGCAGTGAGCATTGATAATTTCTGTGCTACCGTAGACTATGAAAAGTGCATCGGATGCGGAAAGTGCCACGAGGCTTGTCCTGTAGGTGCAATTGATATTTATACCATTAAAAAGAATTTTTAACAGTAAAATAGCCTCCCAAAAAAAGGGAGGCTTTATTTTTTTAGAGGCGACCATATTTTCTCACCTACGATACATAATACATAATATTTCAGAGAGAAACGCATAAACAAGGCGGGACAAGTCATCCCGCCCTACATTATTAAATTTGTGTATTCGGCGGAATGTAGTATGCTGTTTTCCGAAACCGTACGCGCTACTTTGCATTTAAACGGAGGTGTATTACTTTTTCGTTTAGGAATTCTTACACACGATTGCAAATCACGTATTCCCAATCATTTCTTTCTTCTCATTCTTCTCATTCTTCTGGTCCTGTTTATGTGTCTTTCAAAGTCGCCTTTTTCGATAAGCTCGGCCAGAACATACTGTTCGAAAACAGGTACAGTACAGGAGAAAAAGCCGAGTCTTGTCTCGAAGTCCTGCATCATTTTTTCGGGGAGAATCATATAACCGACTCGCATGGATGGTGCGACAGTATGAGAGAATGTGTTAAGGTAAATCACACAGCCCTCTTTGTCCAGAGAGAAAACAGTGTCCTCGTGCTTGGTGGAGACGGTCAGCTCCGAGTCATAGTTATCCTCGATGAGGACGGCATTTCTTTCTTTCGCCCAAGCGAGATATTCTCTTCGCTTCGAGGCTGAGGCGGTAATACCGCTGGGGTAGCTGTTAAAGGGTGTGATGTGCAGTACGTCGGCGTCGGTGCTTTCAAGCTCCGGTGTTTTTATTCCGTCAGAGCCCATTTCGAGCATACGGCACTCTGCCTGACAGGCCAAATAAACCTTTCGGATTTTTTCGTAGGAAGGGTTTTCGAGGGCGAAGATTTTATCTCTCCCCAGAAGCATAACGATTAGACTGTAAAGATATTCTGCACCCGAGCCGATAACGATGCATTCGGGTTTAGTTATTATTCCTGTGTTACGGGAAAGATAGTCAGCGATAGCTTTTCGAAGCTCATAACAGCCCAGATTAGGTGATTTGATCAAAATATCCTCACTGTATGCCGAGAGAACCTTTCTCATCGTCCTCGAAAGAACCGAAAAGGGAAATTCGCAGGCAGCATGGATATTATGAACTGTCGGTTTTATTGAGTCGGTCTTTTCGTTAAGGGAAAGAAAGTCCTTTTCCTTATATATTACGAAATAGCCTTTCCTTTCTCTGGCTTCTGTGTAGCCTTCGTCGCAGAGGAGAAAGTAGCTGTGCTCGACGGTTATGACGCTGACACCCGATTCCTCGGCTAAAAGCCGTTTTGAGGGCAGACGGGAGCCGTATCTGTAAATGCCGTCGGTGATGTCCCGGCGAAGCTGACGGTAAAGCTGGATATAGGCTTTTTCTTTTGAAGAAGGGTCGATTTTGTATTTCATAGTCAGTTTCCTTATAAAGATAATTTTGCAGACAAGGTATATCGTGTCTCTACGGAATTATTTGTTTTAATATTGCGGCGGGGTAGGGTCACCCCGCCCTACTATAGTCGATTTGTTAATTGGGCGGTGAATCACTTCTTTGTTCCGGAAGCCTCACACGCAATTCTGCGTTCTGCATTCTGAATTCTGCATTAAAAAAAGCCGCCCAAGACGACTTTTTTCTTTATACTTTGTCCGTAAAGCTTACTGCGGCAAGTGCAGCCACTGCTCCGTCAGCTACTGCTGTAGCAACCTGACGGATTCTTTTGCTTCTGCAGTCACCTGCCACGAAAATACCCTGCTGCGCGTTTTCAGGAAGGCAGTTTTCATCAGCGTTTATGTAGCCGTATTCGTTAAGGCTTACATTAGCCTTAAAGGGCTCATTCATAGGCTTCTGACCGATAGCCACAAATACTGCATCACAGGTAAGAACGGACTCTTCGCCTGTTTCTGTGTTTGTGAGAACGATGCCCTCGAACTTTTCCTCACCCTTGATTTCCTTAACTACTGTGGAGTAAATGAAGGAAACGTTATCCTTACTGTCAAGGTCTTCCTTAAGCTTAGGCTCACCTGTTACAAAGGCAAGATTCTGAACTACGGTAACCTTTGTGCAAAGCTTTGAAAGCATAACAGCCTCCTGGAGTGCACTGTTACCGCCGCCGATAACGGCTACCTCCTTACCTGCATAAAAGGCTCCGTCACATACTGCGCAGTAGGAAATACCTTCGCCTGTGAATTTGTCTTCCTTGGGAAGACCGAGTCTTCTGTGCTCACTGCCTACGGCAATGATAACAGCCTTAGCCTTGTAGTCCCCTCTTTCACCCTTTACGGTGTAGTCACCGGGTGTGCCTTCGATAGCTACAGCCTTATCTAATTCGAACTCAGCACCCTGAGCCATAGCCTGTTCAACTAATCTGTCACCAAGCTCACTGCCTGTCATTGTAACGAAGCCGGGGTAGTTTTCTACCTTGGGTGAATGGGTAATCTGACCGCCGAAGGTCTCTCTTTCTAAAATAAGCACGCTTTTGTCTGCTCTGCGAAGATAAACGGATGCGGTAAGACCTGCAGGGCCCGCACCGATAATTATAACGTCATACATATTATATACCTCACAAATTGAAAGCGGACAGATTTTTTTGCCCGCTTTCTTTAATTATCTTGTCTGAAATTATCTTTCTGTGTATGCTCTGATGTTTGAAAGGTTAACGATTTTTTCTGCCTTGCCGCCGCTGATAACCACGAGAGTGGGAGCCTGATGAATGTCGAATTCATTAGCCATAGCAGGGTTTTCGTCAGCTAAAACCTTTTCATATTTTACGCCTGCATCATCAAGGAACTTTGCTGCCATTTTGCAGTTGGGGCATGTTTTGGATGCGAAAAGGATAACTCTGTCCTCTGCTGCGCACTCAGCACATTCAGCCTGCTGTGCTGCGAAATTTCTGCTGATTTCCTTGTCAAGCTTTAAGGGATTATATTCCACTCTGTGCTCGAATTCCTGGCTCTTACCGTCATTCCAGTTCTGAACAGGACGGTAGTAGCCTGTGATACGGCTGTAAACCTCTGTCTTTTCACCGCATTCGGGACAGGTGTACTCTTCGCCTGCGATGTAGCCGTGGTTCTTACATACGGAGTATGTGGGAGAAATTGAGTAGTAGGGAAGACGGTAATTACTTGCGATTTTCTTAACGAGGTTGGCTGCACTCTTCCAGTCGGGAAGCTTTTCACCGAGGTAAGCGTGGAATACGGTACCTGATGTGTAAAGAGTGTGAAGCTCATCCTGTTTGTCGAGAGCCTCGAAGATGTCGTCTGTGTAACCAACGGGAAGGTGTGAGGAGTTTGTATAGTAAGGTGTTTCACCCTTCTTTGTGTCGCCTGCTGTGATGATGTTGGGATAGTGCTTGAGGTCGTGCTTAGCGAGTCTGTAGGAAGTGGACTCAGCAGGAGTAGCCTCAAGATTGTAGAGATCCCCGTACATTTCCTGATAGTCGGAAAGTCTTTCTCTCATATGGTTGAGAACATCCTTAGCGAACTGCTGTGCTCTGTCATCGGTAAGGTTGCATCTGAGCCAGTTAGCGTTGAGAGCAGCTTCGTTCATACCTACGAGACCGATGGTTGAGAAGTGGTTAGCAAATGTACCGAGGTATCTCTTTGTGTAGGGATAGAGACCTGCATCGAGAAGGTTTGTGATAACCTTTCTCTTTATAGCAAGAGAACGTGCAGAGATGTCCATAAGTCTGTCAAGACGGTCGTAGAAGTCCTTTTCATCCTTTGCAAGGAAAGCGATTCTGGGCATATTGATGGTTACAACACCGATAGAGCCTGTGCTTTCACCGCTACCGAAGAAGCCACCTGACTTTTTACGCAGCTCACGAAGGTCGAGACGGAGTCTGCAGCACATTGAACGTACATCGCTGGGCTCCATGTCGGAGTTGATGTAGTTTGAGAAGTAGGGTGTGCCGTACTTTGCAGTCATTTCGAAGAGAAGCTTATTGTTCTCGGTTTCTGACCAGTCAAAGTCTCTGGTGATGGAGTAAGTGGGAATGGGATACTGGAAGCCTCTGCCGTTAGCGTCGCCCTCGATCATAGTTTCGATGAAGGCACGGTTGATCATATCCATTTCCTTCTTACAGTCTTTATACTTGAAGTCCATTTCCTTGCCGCCTACGATAGCGTTAAGCTCTGCAAGGTCGTTGGGAACTGTCCAGTCGAGAGTGATGTTTGAGAAGGGAGCCTGTGTACCCCATCTTGAAGGTGTGTTAACACCGTAGATGAAGGATTCGATGCACTTCTTAACCTGATCGTAGTTAAGATTGTCTGCCTTTACGAAGGGAGCAAGATAGGTATCGAAGGATGAGAAAGCCTGAGCACCTGCCCATTCGTTCTGCATAATGCCGAGGAAGTTAACCATCTGATTACAGAGAGTAGCAAGGTGAGAAGCAGGTGAAGAGGTAATTTTACCTGTTACGCCGCCGAGGCCTTCCTGAATGAGCTGTTTGAGTGACCAACCTGCACAGTAGCCGGTAAGCATGGAAAGATCGTGAAGATGAATGTCAGCGTTACGGTGAGCGTTAGCGATTTCATCGTCGTAAACCTCTGAAAGCCAGTAGTTAGCAGTGATGGCACCTGAGTTATTAAGGATAAGACCGCCTACAGAGTATGTAACGGTGGAGTTTTCCTTAACTCGCCAGTCGTTTACATTAACGTAGTTGTCCACGATTTCCTTATAGTCGAGGAGAGTGGTGTTGATGTCACGGAGCTTTTCGTGCTGACGGCGGTAAAGAATGTAAGCTTTAGCTACATCGGAATAACCTGCCTGAACGAGAACGTTTTCTACGCTGTCCTGAATGTCTTCAACAGCTACGTGTCCGTCCTTGATTTTGGGTTCGAAATCGGCTGTAACCTTGAGTGCAAGGAAGTCGATAATGTCGGGGTTGTAATCTCTGCCCTGTGCTTCGAAGGCAAGAGTGATAGCCTGGGTGATTTTCTTTAAATCGAAGTCAATGATTTTGCCTGTTCTTTTTAAAACGGTATACATAGTTTTTCCTCCTTAGTTATTACATATTTTAGGGTTCCGTCCTTTTGTGATGGAAAATCCCGTACCACCACATATAGGGGCTGTATTCCCCAAAGGAACGGGTGCAGGACTAATAATAGCACAAAATATAGTGAATTGCAATAGTTAGAGCACAATTTCTTGTATTTTTTAAAATAAAATAATATACAAGATATAGAGGTAGTTACCGTGAATTTTTTGTACACTTTTCCCTTTCTCACAGAAATAGATTTTTCTTTCAAAAAAACTTGATACTTTGAAAAAAATGTAGTATAATGAAATTTATAATAAGACGAAGGAGAGTAATTATGGTTTGCAAAGAGTGTAAAAAATCAATTGCAAAGAACAGCAATTACTGTAAATACTGCGGTACTGAAGTAGAAAAAATCAAAGCCGCTCCCGTAGAAGGAAAGCCTGACGACGGCAATCCCCTTCTTTTCAGAGAAGTAAGTGTCACCGAGGAGGAAGCAGACAAAGGTGCAGAGAGAGTCCTCGAATTCGACGGTGCACTCGAGCCCTTACATATTATATTCCCGAAGCTTTTCTGCACAGGACAGCTCTTTATGGTTAAAAAGTTTAAATTCCTTAACGAGCAGGGCAAAAGCTACAAAAAGAATATTCTCATCAGAGTTAATATCGCATAATCAAACTCAAAGGAACAGTCTTCACTGTTCCTTTTTATTTTTTGTTTTTACCAAATAATGACTGTTTTTAAACGCAAAGAAATTAACTGTTTTATTGGGACATAGCCTTATTTTTTCCGAATAATCATTCAAGGTATAAAAAGCTCTTTTGCTATCCATAATAAAAACAAAGAAAAGACTTTTTTTGAAATGAGGAAATTTTATGAAGGATAAAAAGAAGCTGTTTTCATCTCTTTACACAGGCAAAGGCTTTTACATCACAAGTGCCGTTTGTCTGTCCCTTATCGCCATAGCCATCGGTGTAATCTACAGAGCATCCACTAATCTTATCTCGGAAATCGCCTACGATACTAACACGAGCATTTCCTTCGACACCGAGCAGGCCAAGGCAGACAAAAAGGATGAGGCTGACCCGAGACTCACCGAAACCACTACGGAAAAGCAGACAACCTCCCGACCCTCAACCACAGCACCTACCACCAAAGCCCAGAAGGAAACCACCACTCTTGCCTCCACTACAGAAACAACTAAAGCCGACTACGGCAACACCTCCTACATCCTCCCCTGCGAGGACGAAATTCTCAAGGACTACTTCCCCACCCCCACCTATGACGAGACTATGGACGACTGGAGAGTTCACCGTGCCATCGACTTCGCCTGTGAAAAGGGCACACCTGTTTACTCTGTCGGAAACGGACTGGTGACCAAGGTTTATGCAGACACATCCTACGGCTACTGCATCGAAATCGACTACGGTGACTTCATCGGCAGATACTGCGGTATGGAGCAAGGCACTACGGTTAAGTTCGACGCTGTGGTAAAAAAAGGTGACACAGTAGGCAAGACAGGTGATTTACCCTGTGAAAGCGGACAGGAGCCTCATTTTCACTTTGAGGTGATTAAGGGCGGAAAGAATGTGGATCCGATAGATGCGATAAGATAAACCGTCAACTCATCCACTTATGGATGGGTTGCGTTTTTTATTGACTTTACTCTTCTTTTGTGCTAAATTTTAGTTGCAGTCATTTTCTGACAGAAAACACCGGAATTTGACTGAATTATATATTTCAAAGGAGAGAAAAATATGGTATTCCCATCACTTTTAGCGAAAATTCTGGGCTTTATTCTGGCCCTGCTGACACCCCTTCTTAACTTCTTTCTTACGGATTTTTCCAAAAAGTATGATAACGAAGTGGAAATCGCTATCGAAAAAACAGAGGGCTATATGAAGGGTGTCTGCCATGCTGAGCCTCAGTACGACCTCATAAAAGAGGGCAACATCGAATGGTTCCGTGACGACATCCCCTTCCCCTATAATGAGGACGGCAGCCTTTCACAGAGCTACACCGAATGGAAGGAATATGTCAGCGGCTATGCTGAAAACGGCATAAAAATCTTTGGCATCACTCCCTACCCTGAGGATTATCTTGAGTACGGTCTCGACCCGAGAGACCCCGAAAGCCGCGAAGGCATACAGGACATAGCCCGTTTTTATATGGAGGATCTGCGAGGTATAGTCGGAGCCTTCCAGATTACAAACGAAATGGGTATCGACCGCTTTACATATCCTCTGACTATGGACGAGGCCTACGATTTCATCGGTATGCAGCTGGAAGCTATGTATCCCATCAGAGAAAATATCCTTATCGGCTATAATCTCGCCGCACTTTCTATTATAGATATGCCCAAGGAAATGAGTGAGTACCATCAGTACTGCGACTATGTAGGCGTGGACCTTTACCTCGGCTGCTTCGAAAACCTGCTTAAAAATGTTAACCAGTACATTACCGTTCTCAATTATGTAAGAAAGGTGACTCACAAGCCTGTTATTCTCTGCGAATTCGGTTATATAGGACTCGGTGAACCGAAAAGCAAGGCCGATAAAAAGGAAATCCTCGAAAGCTACGGCTACTCAAGCGAGGAAGAGGCAAGAGCAGACATCGATAATTTCATAAAGGCTTTGCCTGAAGAGCTTTCCAATGAATTCGACAAATACGCCGAAGAGACTCCCGAATACAGAGCCGACCTCATGTTCCAGGGCGAGTTCTCAAATCATCTCTACAGAGAGCTTCACGAGGGCTTCGGTCTTTATGGCTATCCCCACACACCCGAGGGACAGGCAGAGTTTTTCTCTTACATAATTCCTAAAATCAGAAATCTCGATTATGTTATCGGCTCCTTCATTTATATGTGGGATGACACAGGTGACTGCTATGTATGCGGTCAGGAGAACTGCCCTGTAGAAACCAAATGGGGACTCGTAGACTCAGAAGGAAATCCCAAGCCTGCATACTATGCAGTACAGGAAGCCTTCGCTGACTGAGCATAAGCTTATAACTGCAGAGTCTCAGACCATTTCTGTGACAAGCAAAAGATAAAAGCACTCGCTGTTGAACAGGTCCGTTAAAAACGGACAATAGAAAAAAGAGCCCTCCTATGGTAGAATTAAAGAAACTACCATAGGAGGTTTTATTATGCCAAGAGAATATAGAAACATAAGTCAATATGAAAAAGAAATAGTAGAATTACGAAGTCAAGGGTTCACATTTAAAGAAATCGGAGAGAAATATGGTTTCACATTCAAACAGTTACATAACTTTTTTACAAGATATAACAAAAAACAAGAAAAGATAAAAGCAGGAATAGCATTAAAACGCAAGGGCAGACCACCCAAAAATTATGTTGTTAGAGAAGAAGATAAGCTTTCTGAACTTCGCTATATTCTCGCCCGAAAAGAAGCAAAAATAAAGTCATTAGAAATGGAAAATGAACTGATGCGGGATTTTCTCTCGC
>CALCHE010000182.1 GCA_937901145.1 uncultured Clostridia bacterium | reverse complement strand
TCAGGCTCCATTGTAATATAAGATTTATCTGACTCTTTTGATCTATGCCCAAGAGAATCAGTAATAGCCTGATGTGTGACATTATTCTTCAGCATATGATGGACAAGGTTGTCCCTGTACAGATGGGAGCCTTTATGTTTTCCCTGTACAGGCTCTGCACCACTGATTTCGATCAGGTTCCTGCACGGACGGTATGCATGTTCCAGTCGGCGATAGGGTGCTACTGAATACATATGGATTTTTTTGTTCCGGTCTGGGCCGCTCATTTAATATATAATCCATCAGGGCATTTCCTACTTCAGCAATCAGCGGGAGAACGAGAGGTTCATCATTTTTATGCTGTACTATATATAGTTTGTTTCGCTGCCAATCGATCTGCTCAAACCTCAGATGGCAGATATCATAATCCCTGAGTCCCAGGTCAGCAGCAAGAAGGCAGATTGCCCTGTCGCGTAAGGAAACCGCATCAAGACAGGCATAAAGTCTGGCTTCAGCTTCATCCGAAAAATATCCCGCCACATGTCTCTGTAATACAGCTGGCGAAACTAAGCTGCCCGCCCAGTTATGTGACGTGATTCCATTATCATACAGAAACTGAAGAACTTTCTGGATTCGTCCATACATTGAGCGCAGACAAGATTTATCATATCTTTCTGCAAGGGTATGAGTGATACACTGGATATCCTCTGCTGAGAATTCCGAAAGCTTTTCAAGGCTGCTGATTCCGGAAAAACAGATAACGCATTTGAAAGCCAGATCATAGTTCCTTACAGTATATTCACTCAGGTTATTACTGTGAAGGTGTTTTATAAAGTTTTGACGTAGTGGTTCCAAACTTGGATCAATCTCCATGAAACATGATGACGAAATGTATTTCCAGGAATAAGTCCCTGTAAGAGCGATTTCCTCGAGTATATATGCAGCCTTCCTATCGTTATACCAACGATTGCGATGGATTTTTCCAGAAGCATAAAGCTCATCATTACGCAAAAGGAACTCATTCAAGAGCGAAAAATTGAAAGCGTTTTGACCATGGCTTATGAAAAACCAGTGAATCGTATGCATTGAATCCATGTAATCATCATCAATGCTGTGCGGCTTATGATTCAACTTATAAAGCTCTGCGTTCGCCCGGACAATAAGATATCCTATATCCAAGCTGGATGGAACGGGGAATGTAACCTCCGAAAAAGCTGCTTCAGTTTCTTCTTTTGAAGGCAGTGGAATCTTATTATAAGGCCTAAGGTCAGGCCTCAGCGCGTGTATATCAGTCTCCTTGTCCAACCGCTTTAATACCATAGCATGTTTTTTTCTTCTTGAACGATGTCCATGGTCATCGGCGGCAAAAGCATCAAAAAGCTCTTGCGTAGGAAAGATAGTTTTTGTCTCATCAGCCATTTTTAGCAACTGCAGATAATCTCTGCGTTCTGAGATGAATGAGCTTTCTGACAATGTAGATTTCAATTCGTCAAGGATAACCTGGACTGCTTCGTGTACAGTTTTCATCAACTATACCTCCTTTGTTTCATTTTTCAAAGAAAGTATAGCAGATTGAGTTATTAAGGTTATCCTCAATCCTGCCAGAAAGATAAGCTTGCATACAGGCTTTCTGGCAAGATTCAAAATAACCTCTGATTGCGTATAACTTCTGTTATTTTCAATTAACTCTTCATATACTAAACCTTTTTCAGGTTCGTCTCGTCCATTACTAACTTCGTTACCACATATCGGACAAAAATTAGCTTCACTTGTATCGGCATATCCACATTTTACACACTTCATATTCGAAAACCCTTTGCCATTAGTAGTTCTTGTACTCTTCTATTGAGTTCATTATTGCTTGTGCTTCATCATCATTTGAAGAAGTTATTGTTAAGCTCAACATATGATTACCAATTTTTCGCACTGCTATATATTGATGAAGAATATTTTCTCCAACTGTAATTTTTATTGTTTTATATTCCTCTCCTGCAACTTGGCTATTATATATTTCAGATATATGATAATTTAATCCATTAGTATCATATATCTCCTCCAATCCTTCTTGTGAAAATTCCACATATTGCTCTTCCGAGACGTTTATTGCTAAATCTTCAAAGCACAAAACAATTTGGCTGTCTTTATTTTTTATATTGAAGCCACAGTCCATAACTTCACTTTCAAAAGATAAATATTCATCAATTTCTGCTTCAAACCAGCCATCCGGAATACAAATTTTAATACCCGCCCATTCGTTCAGATAATAACCATCTTCAACAACACCTTTGGTATAAGTAACCATCTCGGTACCATAGTCGGAATTATCAACACCTGTTTCGTCCACAGGAATAATAAGCAGCACAACAAAAAACAATATAATTGCAATCAAAGGAATAGCAATTATCTTCCATACGTTTTTCTTCGGTTTAATCTCAGGTGCATTTAAAGCTATCTGTCTGTTATTCACAGCAATATCTCTTTCAGCACCGTCATAATACAGAGCTTTCCTTCTGTCATTTTCAATCAGCAACCCTGTTACACCTTCATCTTCGGTCAACAAATCGGTATCTTTATCAAGTACAGAAGAGCCTTCATCTTCCTCATAAAAATTTGAACTTCCGCAATTTGTACAATAGTTAATTTCATTGTCAAACAACTTGCCGCAACGAATACATTTCTTCATTAATTGTCTCCCTTTCCTTAAATATAATCTCTTTTATGCTTTGAAAATAAATTCCTCGTTTGCCAATTTCAAAACATCACCGTCAAAAATCTGAGTCTCACATTTTACAAGTAACATCTGATTGTTGATGTAAGTGTGATTTTTTGAATTCAAGTCCACAACAAAATAATCGTTGCCTCTTGTAATGATATCAGCATGGCTTCGGCTTACAGCATTGTTATTCTTTACAAAGTAGTCAACATAACTGTTTTCTTTACCTATTCTGAATACTGGTTTATTTATACTAATAATTTCATCAGTCAATATCCGAAGTAAGGAAGGATAATGAACATCATTCTCTACAAGAAGCGCAGTTTCATCACTACCGTCTGAATAACCTGATTCATCATTAACAAGCAATCCGGTCTCTTCATCTTCTAAGTAGCCTGTTTCATCATTATCATCATTTAATAATCCTGTTGCCTCATCTTCATCATCCAACAACCCTGTAGCTTCATCTTCATCGAGCTTATCGGTTGCATCGTCATCATTGTCATAATGATCATAATAATCTTTCTTTTTATTGGTTATAAAACCGCTTTGTCCTACATTGCTTTTTCTGATTGTATTCACGATACTTCTGTCTATTTTGGCAATGTACTTTTCTATCGCATCACCGTCAAATCTTTTGAGTGACTTCAAGAAGTATGTAAATTTGGATATTTGATCCGTATCTTTGTCCGAAGCAGGTATTACTGAATATATAATCTTCTCTATGAATTCACAAAAATCCACATCGTCTGTTTTGTCTATTAACGGAAGATATATTAACTGTAATTCTTTGGTTACTGAATTTATGTATGAATTCTGCATATCCAAGATAATATGATTCAAACTAAATTTGTTCCTTTTTAACTTTTCAACAGAAACAACTATTTGCTCAACCAAAAAAAAGAAATCATATGCTGAAATAGCTGTTTTTAATCTCTCTGAAAGACTGATGCCTGTCGGACCGCTATATTCGATAAGATTTTTCTTTAATATCGTGGGTTTTAAAAAGCCACGCAGATATACTCTTGAAAAAGCTTCAACAAGTTTTTCGTCAAATTTTTCTTTAGATGAAAATTTGACTTTAACTATCAGGCGTTGGTCCTTTGCTTTAGCTTTAATTTTCAAATCTATCCCTCGCTTATATCTACATACAAAACTAAAATACTTTCGTAGAACATCTAATTCTAAGAAATCTATATAAAGAGCTTTGACAAGCAAAGTTCTTTCGAAAACATTGACCATTTTAATGACCACAAAAAGAAGTCATTGTTTCCAACTGCTTTCTTTTAAGCTCCACAGAAGAGTGAACATAAATATTTAAAGTAATATTTACATTAGAATGACCCAATATTTCACTCAAAGATTTCACGTCCATTCCTGATTCAATACATCTTGTAGCAAATGTATGCCTTAAAGCATGATAGTTAATATCCCTAACTCCGCATTCTTTTAAATACTTATGAAAAGCGTATTGGTAAGTTCTTGGGTCTGTATACGGATATATATTTCCTTGCAAAAGAAATTCTTTTGCGGAACTTCTTCTGTTTAAAAGAATTTCGTACAGTATTTCTGGTATAGGTATTATGCGGTTTGATGAAAATGTTTTTGCGTCACTTATTTGCAGTTTAGTTTTAGAACCGGAGAAGGTATTATCAAAGGGTGTAATGCGACTTACAGTATGTCTTACATGTATAGTCTTCTCTTCAAAATCTATGTCTTCCCATTTAAGTGCACATACTTCGCCTATTCTTAATCCCGTATATAGTGACAAAAGAACGCCTAATTTTTTATCGTCTAAGTTTTCATAAATATACTTTTCAAGAATACGTTGTTCATTCACAGACAACACATCCAATTTCGTTGCTTTATTTTTGGCTGGTTTGCTTATTTCACCAATAATTAAATTACAAAAACCTTCCTGTGCCGCAAATTTTAAACTTGAATTCAAAATAAAGGAAATAGTTTTGACATAACTCGATGACAATCCACCTTTACCGTCAAGTCTGCCGTTTTCCGTCTTTTTATATAAGAATTTATTTATATAAACAGCAGTTATGCTTTTGATTTTCACCGAACCTATATCAGGTATAATGTGTGTATCAATAAGCCTTTTATATTTGGAACAGGTTTGCTCTCGCAGACTTAAACGATTATTATCTAACCATAAATAAAGCACTTCGCGTAAAGAGATATCGCTATCTTTTTCAGGAAGTGCGTTTGTTATTATTGCTTGTTTTTTCTCTATAAGTTTTCTTTTTACATCCAAATATGATTTTGAATATACAGAACCATATTTCGCTTTACCTGTTAAGTCATACTCTTTAATGTATCTTCCTTCCCATCTTCCATCCTTTCTTTTATGAATGTTCTCACCGCGTCTGGACATATTTATTTTCCTCCTTTTGACCATTATTTTGACCATTATAAAATTCGAGTACATATAGGATAATACAAAAAAACTTAAAACTTTTTATCATTAATATACAAATTTAAACATATACCGATTTTTTACTCTCATTTTACTTGACTTAATTAAATAAAAAGTTTATCATAAAGTGGTATATTTATATCTTAGAATTTGATGTTCTACGAAAAATTTGACCATTTAAGCACAACCGATAATAAACCGGTTGTGCTTTTTCTGTTCAAACATATATCAACTCACTGCATACAATCTCCCTTACGCTTTGCTGAATGTTTTCCATTCTCTGCACCCATTCCCATTGGTCTTGTTCTTTTAATTCTTCGGTGATACCTTCGCTTTCTTTAATCTGTTCAACAAGATTATCAAACATATCACGAGCTTGCTCGTCTATGTCGGCAAGGTAAGAATGAAGTTTTCCGCTCATAAGCATTGAAACAAATACATACCTTTTGTTTTTCTTAAGATAATCTTCGTGCATTCTTCCCCATCTGCCAATTGATCGTTTGTCTTCTGGCTCTGGTAGTTTTAAGTCAGGTAAGTAGTAATCCCCGTAAAGGGTGTAGCTGATACCAGTTTTTTCGTTTGTGATATGTTTGGGTAAGTTCATATAAAAATCCTCCTTGTATTTGGTAAATACCATTTTACAAGGAGGTCTTCAAATTGTCGAATCTGTGAAAAACAAATTAATTGCAGAGATTATTATACTATTAGATTTGTACAGTGTAATCTATAATGCAATTTTATCTGATGCAGTTTTGTAATACACTATTTTTAATTATCATATTTGGGCAAAATTCTTCTTTTAGCATTTTAACGATTAATCTGTTTCCATCAGAAATTTTAGGGCTTAGTGTTATTTCCAAAGAATCAATTAATTCGGATTTAATATTTAGGTATATGTTTTTGTCAATTTGTGTAGTAAACTTTTTATAAATATCTTCAGGACAGTCATCAGTTTCATCATATTTATTACCGGGCCATAGACGAACAATATATCGCCATTCTTTCTGAAACTCCCACGCAGTATTTTTATAAACACCTAACTTAGATTGATCCCAAACATAATTCTTTTCATCAATTATTTTTGGAAAAAGGTCATCTTCATTATCACTATAAATTACTTGTTTTAACTCCTGAGGAAAAGTTATTACATCATCTTTACAATGCAAATAATCGGATACGATAATTGCTCCATCCGGAGTTACTTTAAAATCGTCAAATAGATTTACTTTTGCTTTCAGTCTCAACCCGGCTTTCATATCACTATACATATTCCACATAGGAATGCTTTCATTGCTTTCTGCCGTCCAAGAACTAACAAAAACAGTTTGCCCGATAGTTGATAAATCTGATGTTTTTCCTTCTTGCAAATCATCTAAATCTGACAGTGGTGAAAGCCTGATTTTTTTTGTTGAAAGTATCATCGCCAACGACTCTACTGAAGTATAGTGATATAAATATTCAACCTTTTCCATTACATTCTCCTTATTTTTATCAAACCATCCTAAAATGCCTCAACGCATCCATAATAGCATCTTCTTTTTCCTTCGGACATTTGGGCACTCTATGTCCCTCTTTGCCCTTATTATAATTCTCACGCTCAATAATTCCACATTTAGCTTTCACCTGTGAAATATACAACGTTGATACTTTCAAACCAAACTTCTCAAACACATAGTCCTTGATTTCCTGATATGTAGCCTTTATTTCAGCCGCAGTAATATCAAGCTCTGAAAGGTCAAGTTTTATGTCGATATGTGTGTCCGGTCTGCGTTGGGACAAAAGGACAACCGTCTCTGTGTGTACCGTTCTCGGAAACATATCCACGGCACAAAGCTCCGTTACCTTATATCCCTTATCCTCAAAAATTCTGCAGTCTCTGGCCAGAGTGGCAGGATCGCAGGAAACATAAACCACTCTGTCGGGACTCATATTCACCACCGTATCAATCACATCAGCACTGCAGCCCTTTCTCGGCGGGTCGAGAATAATCACATCAGGTCTTATCCCCTCATCGAAAAGAGTCTTCGCCGCACCTGAAGCATCATCGCATATAAATCTTGCATTGGTTATACCGTTGGCGTCAGCATTTTTCTTCGCATTTTCGATAGCCTGAGGAATAATTTCCACACCGATAAGCTCTTTACAGTCTCCCGCCATGGTAAGACCGATGGTACCCGTACCGCAATAAAGATCTAAAAGTGTCTCGCCACCCTTGAGAGCGGCATATTCCCTCGCCTTGCCGTAAAGAATTTCCGTGCCCTCGGGATTTACCTGATAAAAGGACAGCGGAGAAATTCTGAAGGTAAGACCGCACAGTTCATCCTCGATGAAATCCTCCCCCCACAGTGTGACGCATTTTTCACCGAGCACCACATTAGTGTCAGCCTTATTGATATTCAGAACTATTGATTTTATATTTTCGTTTACACTGAGAAGATTTTCAATCAGCTTGTCCTTTTTCGGCAGAGCATCTCCGTTTATGACAAGACAAACCATAATCTGTCCCGTTTTTCTGCCCTGTCTGAGATAAATATGCCTGATAAGTCCCTCACCTGTCTCCTCGTTATAAACAGACACGGGATTTTCTAAAATATACTTTCTCACCGCAACTACAATATCCTTAAAGTCAGGCATCTGTAAAAGACAGTCGTCACAGGGAATTATGCGGTGGCTTCTTTTCGAATAAAAGCCTGTTATCAGATTTCCCTCTCTGTCAAGACCTACGGGTATCTGTGCCTTATTACGGTAACGGCAGGGATTTTCTATAGTGTAGATATTCTCTGCCTCAATATCGATACCGCCGATACGGTTCATAGCATCAGTAACAGACTGCTGCTTCTCTCTTTTTTCCGCCTCATAGGAAATGTGACGGTAGCTGCAGCCACCGCATCTGCCGAAGGCCTCACAGTCAGCTTCGATTCTGTCGGGAGAGCTTTTGTAAATCTTTTTTATTATGCCCACGGCATAATTTTTCTTTACCTTTATTATATGAACGAGCAGATCGTCTCCGACGGCACTGCCCTCCACAAAAACCGCCATATCGTTGAACCTGCCAAGACCGCTCCCCTGTGAAGTGAGAGTGGTTATCTTAAGTCGTATTTCATCATTTTTTTTGATTGCCATAGTATCCCTCTTTATTTTTTTCTGTCCAGCTCGATTATAACCTCGAGACCGCCGAGATCACTTTTCTGAGCATAAATTAACCCCGAATGAATATCGATTATTTCACGGCAGATAGAAAGGCCGAGACCGGCTAACTTTCTACCCTCATCAGAGGTGTAAAGGGGCTCGAAAATGAGCTCCAGATTCTCCTCCGGCACACCCTCGCCACTGTCGTTTATGTGAAAATATACATTACTTTTATCCGCATAAATGTCCACTCGGATAACCTTGACGGCATCCTTGAAATGTTTGACAGAGTTAGCGAAGATATTACCGAAAACCCTTTTGAATTTCAGACTGTCAATTTCCACCTGCGCATCATCTGCATAATTATTGACATAAAGAGTTACTCCCGCATCCTCCAGATCAGCCTCATAATCGTTACGTATCGCATTAGCTATGTTTGTTACAGGAACCGCCTTTCTCTGTATCTGCTGCTTCTGGTCGATGCTGAGATATTCGTCAAACTCGTTTACCAGTTCCTTTATTTCCACACTTTTTTCATAAACAGTTCCGAGATAGCGTTCACGTCTTTCCTCAGATATGCCGCTTTTCTGCAGTCTCTCGGCATAGCCCATAATCGACGTAAGCGGTGTTTTTATATCGTGAGAAATAGAGGCTATGATTCGTCTCTGATTTCTCTGATTGGCCTCCAGATTTTCCGTCATGGAAACGAAGCGACGGTAAACCTTGCCTGCATAGCCTTTGATTTTCTTTTTCTCTAATTCGCCTGTTTTGTCGTATTCCTCTATGGCTCTGTAGAGCTTTCTGAAGGGACGAAGAAAAAGAGTGTAGGTCGTAAAAATAATAAGTGCCAGCGAAGAGAAGAATATAAGCATCTCAACCAAAATAAATTTGGTTCTTGCCCTCACATCGGCCACATAGTCCTCTAAAAGATAAACCGATGAGCTGAGAAGATAAGCCTTACCCTTATATTCGAAGGGGGTACGCACCTTCACATCGAGAGCCGACCATGTGTTATCTTTGCTCTGTGCTATTTCATTGTTATTGCTGTCCTCTACAGTAACGATAATTTCATCGTATTCGTTTACAATGTCATCCCAGGTATCGACAGAAGGCTCTCCGATGAGAGCAGCTATTATTTCTGTATTATACTCTGTCAGCACTTCTCTGGCATTTACTGCTGCATCACTGAGGGTAGCTCTTACAGAGGCATTATACAGGTAACCGAAGCCTGCAATAACAGCTATGAGTACTATGATTGTAATGATATTACCCTTTCTGCTGTGCATTCACATCACCTTTTTACCGATTTATCTTATAACCCTTACGAATTTATATCCGACACCCCAAACTGTCTTTATGTACTCATTTTCAGGGTCAATTTTATCTCTTACACTTTTTATGTTTACGGCTACAGTACCGATATCACCGAACTCAGTGTCCCATACATGGGCGAAAATCTGCTCACGGGTAAGTACCTTGCCCGCATTTTCCATAAGATACTGCAGAAGCTGGAATTCGCGTGTGGAAAGAGCGACAGGCTCGCCTTTTTTACTTACGGTAAGAGAGGAGGTATTTATTTCGATGTCTCCTACCTTTATCACTCCGTCATCCAGAAAAGCAGAATGTCTCTGCTCTCTTCTCAGATGAGCCTTTACCCTTGCTACAAATTCCTCAACTACAAAGGGTTTGGCTATGTAATCGTCACCACCGATTTCCAGACCTAAAACCTTATCGAGGGTTTTGCCTTTGGCGGAAACGAAAATAATGGGACAGTTTACGGAGCCTCTGATGAATTTACACAGATCCACGCCCGAAATTTCCGGCATCATAATGTCGAGAGTAATAAGAGAGAGCTCCTCTTTGTGCTCATTTATATATTCATAAGCACTTCTGCCGTCAGTTTTTATCACAGTTTCATAGCCCTCATCCTCGAGAGCATCGGAAATAAGCTCTGCGATAGAAATTTCATCGTCTACTATAAGTATTTTTTCCATTTCTTTCACCTTCCTCTGGAGATATACAGTTACTCATAATATATAATAATATATCTTTATAAAAAAATAAAGATGTAGAATGATTATTTTTTATTAAATAAACACTTAGTAGAAAAAATTAAGATAATCTTAAGAATTGAAATGTTCCATCTTTTTACATAATGTGGTATAATCATGCAAGTCAGATACTTAATGACAGCATAATCAGTAAAAACGAGGACTTTTTAATGAGAATACTTATAGTTGACGATGAAAAAGAAATTGCCGACCTGGTCGGTGTATATTTACAGAATGAAGGCTACGAAACCGTAAAGGCCTTTAACGGAAAAACAGCTCTTGAACTCATCAGAAGCGAGATTTTCGATCTGGCGGTACTGGATGTTATGCTCGGTGACACGGACGGCTTTACTCTGTGCAGAGAAATCAGAGAAAAACATAACTATCCCATCATTATGCTCACAGCCAAAACAGACTATACCGATCGCATATCGGGACTTTCCCTGGGTGCCGACGATTATGTTACCAAGCCCTTCAATCCCCTCGAGCTGACAGCGCGAATAAAGGCACAGCTCAGACGCTTCCGACAGTATAACGGCAGCACGGAGAGTACCGACACACTGGAATCCTCAGGTCTCGAGCTGAATATTTCCACTCACACCTGTACTCTCTACGGAGAGGAAATCATTCTTACACCTATCGAATTCAGAATTCTCCGTCTTCTTATGGAAAATGCAGGCAGAGTGGTTTCCACTAAGGAGCTTTTCGAAAAGGTATGGGGAGAGGATTATCTTGACAGCAATAACACTGTCATGGTACACATACGCAGAATAAGAGAAAAGCTCCGTGAAAAGCCTCGCAATCCGAAATTTATAAAAACCGTCTGGGGAGTGGGATACAAAATTGAAAAATCAGATTAAAATAAAAAGACGAAAAAAAGGCACCGACAGCGTCATAAAGCTGATCCTTATATCCTTTCTGAAATGTAACCTCATCTGCTTCGCGGTAGCGACAGCCGGGTACATCATCTGTTATCTTTATGCGAAGCAGTCCTACGAATTTTCCGACAGCATTTATGTCTTTCTCGATGCCCTTCTCAATTCGCGGTGGGCAGACTACATATTCGCCAACAGCTATGTGCTTCTTTTCCCGGCCTTTCTGTGCATAGTGTTCATAAACAGCATCATTTATTCCTTCTCTACTCTCATAAATTTCGGCAGAGTATATAAAAGCATAAATGCCTTCGTAAAAGAGGATGCCCGTGTTTTATCCTTCCCGAAAAGCTATTCCGAGGTAGAGCTGAAGCTCAGCGACATCCGCCTGAAGGTAGTAGAGAGCCGTCAGAAAGCCATCGAGGCGGAAAAGAAAAAGGACGACCTGATTATGTATCTGGCTCACGACCTTAAAACACCTCTGACGAGTGTTATCGGTTATCTCACCCTCCTCGACGAAGCCAGAGAGCTCACACCTGAGCAGAGAGCTAAATTCGTGGGCATTTCACTGGACAAGGCTTACCGACTCGAGCAGCTTATAAATGAATTTTTCGAAATAACCCGCTTCAGCATCCATTCCGTAACACTCGAAAGAAACCGCATAGACCTGAATATGATGCTCGAGCAGATGGCTGACGAATTTTATCCTATGCTGTCAGAGAAAAACCTGACCGCCTCCATCGACATTCCCGAGCACATCATAATGTTCGCCGATGCGGACAAGATAGCACGTGTTTTCGACAATCTTTTCAAAAACGCTGTCAACTACTCCTATGAGGGTACGACCGTAAAAATCGGTGCAAGAGTACGAAGAAACCGCGTAATCATAAAATTCCGAAACCAGTGCGACGAAATCCCTCAGGAAAAGCTTGACCGTCTTTTTGAGAAGTTTTACCGTATGGACTCCTCACGTAATTCCTCCACAGGAGGCTCAGGACTCGGTCTGGCCATAGCCAAGCAGATAACGGAGCTTCACGGCGGCTCAATATCAGCCGGAAGCACCACCGAGCACACTGATTTTACCGTGGTTCTGCCCTATATTAATGCCGAATATCTGACGGAGGAACAGTTGGATTTTTAAACCACTTGACTTTCAACCCCGCAACTAATATAATCAAGTAAGATTATATTTTGCGGGGGTATTTTTATGGCTGAAAAAGTAATAGTAGGTATGAGCGGTGGTGTGGACAGTGCCATTTCTGCTCTTATGCTGAAAAAGGATGGCTACGACGTTACAGGCGTGAACTGCCGTTTTTTCTGCCACAGCGAGGAAAGTGCCTCCACTGACACCGAGGATGCCCGTGCCGTAGCTGAAAAGGTGGGAATACCATTTCAGGTCCTCGATTTTACTGAGGAATTCAAAAGCACTGTCATCGGTAATTTCATTTCCGTATATGAGAGCGGCGCCACGCCCAACCCCTGTATCGTATGCAATAAGCATCTGAAATTCGGCTCACTTTTAGCCGAAGCCCGAAAGCAGGGCTTTGACTACATCGCCACAGGCCATTATGCTCAGTGCGGATATGATGAAGCAAGCGGAAGATATTACCTGAAAAAAGGTGCCGATGCCTCCAAGGATCAGAGCTATGTGCTCTACTGTCTTACACAGCATCAGCTTTCACACACTCTCTTTCCTCTCGGCTCAATGACCAAGGAAACCGCAAGAGAAATCGCCCTTTCGGAAAATCTTATCAATGCGCGAAAAAAGGACAGTCAGGACATCTGCTTCATTCCTGACGGTGACTACGGGGCTTTTATCGAGGACTGGCTCAATAAAACCTATCCCACAGGTGATTTCGTAAACACTGAGGGCAGAGTTTTAGGCACACATAAGGGCATCATCCGCTACACCGTAGGACAGAGACGCGGTCTCGGACTTGCCCTGCCTGCACCGATGTACGTAAAGGAAAAGGATGTAAAAAATAACAGAGTCATCCTCTGCAGTAACGAAGAGCTGTTCACCCGAAATGCGGACGCCACAGACATAAACCTTATCACCTGTGACCGTATCGACTCCCCCATCCGTGTCAAGGCCAGGACAAGATATTCCCACAAGGAGCAGTGGGCTAAGGTGTGGCAGACAGACGAAAACACTCTTCACGCCGAATTCGAAGAGCCTGTCAGAGCAGTTACGGCAGGTCAGTCTCTCGTTCTTTACGACGGAGATTACGTGGTCGGCGGCGGAATAATACGGTAAAAAGCATTCCTCGTGAATGCTTTTTTTATGCAGAACTGCGGTCGCGGCTTTACCACAAAATAATCTTTCTGACTTCCTTCCGCATAGGTTATCATTTAAGTGCAAAAATGCAAAGTGAAGGGTCGATTCACACCTATTATATCCGTGTAAACTTTAATTATAAACTTATCCTTATACCGTCCAAACTGTTTTTATTTTTTACAAAATGAAAAACTTTTATAATTTACTCTTTCCCTCTACCGTACGATTATCACTGCGGTAAGAGGGTGTTTTTATGTAACACCGTAAACCCGCGACCGCAATTCTGCATTCTGCGTTCTGCACTCTGCATTAAAAAAGACCGACATTTCTGCCGGTCTTTTTATTATTAATTTTATCAGCCGATATGTGCGGCTACATTGTTTTCGAAATGTCCTGTATCCTGGAAGCCTGTCTGAGTGTTGAGTCTTTCTGCGCTCCAAGCTTCAGCTATCTCATCATAAGTGCCGCTGAAAATCTTCGCTCTGTAGAAGCCGTCCTTTGAACCGTACATACACCAGTCGGATTTCCACATTTTATCGCCTGTTGCCTTATAGGTCCAGAGCATCCAGCTGTAATTGAGTCTGTTCATTGTTTTGAAGCAGTTTTCCCAGGTAGTAGCCTCATGGGGATAGAATTCAC
>CALCHE010000181.1 GCA_937901145.1 uncultured Clostridia bacterium | reverse complement strand
TCATCTGATTTTCTCCTCGGTTACCCCACAGATAGTAGGGGACAGCCTTCAGAGTGTAGGGGGTGTATGTCGGTTCGTTTTCACTGTAAAGACAGTCTTCACATTCAGCTTTATAGCCTTCGATTTCGAGCATAACTGTTTTGCCAAGGGTGGCATCGGTCAGTCTTTTTTCTTTTATTGTGCCGTGCCTTTTAAGTGAGAGAGAAAGAATATCTCCTTCGTTATCGATACCCTCGAAGCAGAAAACAAGAGGTCCTCGCATAACAGCCACCATACCTGTAATGGCGGGTACCCTTCTGTCGGCATAGATGAATTTAGGTGTGCCGTCGAGGGTAAGTTCTATCTCGTCACCGTCGGAAAAATCAAGGTAAACATAGCCGTCCTTTTTTTCGGTGGCAGTTTCTTTTGAGTTTATTTTAAGTGTGTATGATTTACTCCACTGTGGAATTCTTACGGCGAGTTTTCCTTTGCCCGAAACAGTATATCTGACGGTAAAATCATAGGGATACTCCGTTTCGCAGGTGAGAGAAGCTCCGTTGGTGAAACTGACCTTTCCGTCGCAGAAAAGGTGGCAGAAGCAGGTGTCGTCCTTTTCGCCGTAGGCATAAGTGCCGAGAGATGAGACTAATCGCGCCACATTAGGAGGACAGCAGGCGCAGTTATACCATTTCGGTCTCTGCGTGAGTACGTGGTGATGGGTGCAGGCATTCTGAGAAATTCCCGGTATAACCTCGAGGGGATTTACATAGAAAAAGCGTTCGCCTGTTATTTCCATTCCTCCGAGAACTGTGTTATAGAAAGCTCTTTCCATTGTGTCGGCATATTCGCCCTTTATTTCGTTCTGAAGCATCTGACGGGCGAAGAACATAAGTCCGATGGAAGCACAGGTCTCACCGTAAACCGTATCATTCGGAAGGTCATAATCCTCCGTGAAGGCCTCTCCGTGTACAGTGGAGCCGATGGCACCTGTTATGTACATTCTTTTTCTGACTATGCTGTGCCACAGATTTTTACAGGCTTCATAAAGCTCTTTATCTTCCGTCCTCGAGGCAAGATCGGCCATAGCTGTATACAGGTAAACGGCACGTACACTGTGTCCGACGGCATCCTTCTGCTCTCTTACGGGAAGATAGCTTTGCTGATAATAATGGTTTCTGCCGTCTCCGTTCCAAACGGTCCAGTCACGGCTTTTTCTTTCATTTTCATAATAGCACGGGTCCACACCGCGGATGTCGATGAAATGCTTGGCAAGGGTGAGATATTTTTCATCCTTCGTCACTTCAAAAAGTCGGAGAAGCGCAAGCTCTATTTCGGGGTGTCCTGGGTAACCCTCGTGTCCGCCATTTATAAAAACATCGTAGATGTGGTCAGCGTTTTTCTTCATTATTTCCAAAAGCTTGTCTTTGCCTGTAGCCTCATAATAGGAGCAGGCAGCTTCTATGAAATGACCGCTGCAGTAGAGTTCGTGACCTTCGAGGATATTCGTCCAGCGTTTATCCTTATCCTTAACCGTGTAGTAGGTGTTAAGATAACCGTCCTTGTCCTGAGCCGAAGAGATAATCTCGATCAGTTTATCGGCAGTTTCTTCTAATTCTTTATCAGGGAAAAGAGCGAGAGAATAAGCCACAGCTTCAAGCCATTTGGCTGCATCGCTGTCCTGAAAGACCATACCGTAGAAGCCGTCGTCCGTATCCTCTCCACGGAGCGCTTTAGCAGCATTTATGAAATTTTTTATTACATGGCTTTTTTCGGTTTTTTCATTGAGGTCATTGAGAACCCTGTATTGATAAGGGATGACCTTTTCTTTTATGAGCTTCTGATATTTCCCTGTAAAACCTTCTCCGGGAGAGTAGGCGACAGGGGAGATTTCATAGTGTGTCTTCATTGTTTTCACCTTTTACGAATTTTTTTAAATTGTAGCACGGATTTTACGGGAAAGCAATAAAAGAATATTTTGATAAGTAAATACTATGTTTAGTTTACACTTTATTCATAAAGGTTTGCTATAATAGTTCATAATTGTCTAATTATGCGCATTTTCACGTTTCGATAGAAATATAAAGAATTTTTACACGGAGGTAATTCGGCCTTGATACGACTTTTCAGTTATCTTAAACAGATTAAAAAGCCTGCTATAGCGGCGATGATTTTTGTGGTGCTTTCTCAGGTGAGCAACCTTTCTCTGCCACTTCTTATGTCGGAGATTATCAATAACGGTATCGCTAACGGCGATGTTCCCTACATAACGAAGGTAGGCATAATTATGATGTGTCTTTCCGCTTTCGGTGTGGGTGTTAATGTTCTTAACAGTTATTTCTCCAGTAAGACCTCTTCTGCTTACGGTAAGCTTCTGAGAAGAGAGCTTTTCCTTAAGGTTGAGTCACTTTCTCAGACGGATATTGATGTTATCGGTACACCGTCGCTCATTACCCGCTGCACTAATGATGTAAAGGTTATTCAGGATTTTATCCTTACCTGTCTTCGTATGATTATCTCCGTACCCATTATGCTTATCGGCGGTGTGGTTATGGCCTTTATTCTTAATGCTAAACTGGCTACGGTTATTTTTGCTGTTATACCTGTTATTGCTATAATAGCAGCCATTGTTATAAAAACAGCTATTCCCATTTTCAGAAAAAGACAGAAGCTTATTGATAATGTAAACAGCTTTATGCGCGAAAAAATCAACGGCATCAGAGTTATCAGAGCTTTCGGCAGAATGGAAACTGAGGACGAAAAGTTTGACGGAACAAACACAGAGCTTTCAGGTCTTACCCTTAAATTCCAGCGATTTATGTCCGTTCTTATTCCTGTATGTATAGTTATCATCATTATCGCTCTGGATCTGCTTATTATGATTGCCGCCAAAAATTATGACAAGCTTGATTATATTCTCGATGCTGCCAAGCTTTCTACAGCTATAGGCGACCTTCAGGCGTTTGTTATCTACATGATAATGATTATTTCTTCTATGACTATGGTGGCAGCGATGTTCGTTATCGTTCCCCGTGCGCGTATTTCCGCTAACAGAATCATCGAAATTCTCGATATTGTGCCTGTTATTACTGAGCCTGAAAAGGTAGAAAAGACAGATGGCACAAAAAAAGGTACCGTGGAATTCAGAAATGTTTCCTTCGGTTATGCCGATGCAGAGGAAAAGGTGCTTTCCGACATTTCTTTCACAGCTGAGGCAGGTAAGGTTACTGCCGTTATCGGTGGTACGGGAAGCGGTAAAAGTACTCTTGTAAATATGATTCCCCGTTTCTACGACGTAACTGAGGGCGAAATTCTCTTCGACGGAACTGATGTAAGAAAGCTCAGTCAGGAGGATCTTCGTTCACGCATAGGCTTTATTCCTCAGAAGGCATGTCTTTTCAGCGGCAGCATAGAGGAAAATCTTCGCTACGGCGATGAAAATGCCACACCGGAAAGAATGAGACTCGCTCTCGATATTTCACAGAGCAGTGAGTTCGTGGATAAGCTTCCCGAGGGTATAAAAACCTTCGTAAGCCAGAACGGTACCAACCTTTCAGGCGGACAGAAGCAGCGTCTTTCAGTAGCCCGCGCTCTTACCAGAGATGCAGAGGTTTATATCTTTGACGACAGCTTCTCAGCTCTCGACTTCTCCACCGATGCCAAACTTCGCAGAGCGATAAAGGAAAATCTTTCAGCTACGGTTATTATCGTGGCTCAGAGAGTAGGCACCATTATCGATGCGGACCGCATCGTAGTTTTAGACCGCGGTAAAATATGCGGTATGGGTACTCATAAGGAGCTTATGGAAACCTGCCCACTTTACCGTGAAATTTATGATTCTCAGATAGAAAAGGAGGAAGAATAATGAACGAAAAACAGATTTCCTCCAAAAAAGAAGTGTCTACATATTCGGGCGACAAATATGCCGCTTACAGAGAAGAAACCAAAACTCAGAAGGAAAAGCCTAAAAATCTTACTCAGACAGCCCGTAAGCTGCTCGCTTACTTTAAAGGAAAAGAGCTTGCTCTCATAGTAACTGCTATATGTGCTGCCATCAGCGCCTATCTTACTATCTTAGGTCCCGAATATCTCGGCGACATTATCAACGTTCTCGACGAACAGATAAAAAACAAGCTCGCTACGGGCAGCATGGACTTTACTCCCATTTACAGCATACTTGTTACGATTTTCGTTATTTATGCTCTGAGCTCGGTTTTCGGCTTTGTACAGCATTACATTATGGCAGGTGTGGTACAGAGGCTCATCACCGATATCCGTCATAAGCTAAACCGTAAGCTCTCCAGACTTCCTCTGGCATACTTCGACAACCATAATAAGGGCGACATATTAAGCCGAATGATCAATGACGTAGACAATATGAATAACACTCTGCAGAACAGTATACTGCAGATTATCACCTCTGTCGTTACCTTCGTGGGCATTCTCGTCATAATGATAAGAATCAGCTTTTCTCTTACCTTAGGTTCTCTTTCGCCTTTCCCCATATGTATGGTTATTGCGCTCGTTATTCTGAATTTCTCCAAGATTTATTTCAGAAAACAGTGGAAGGTTACCGGTGATGTGAACGGTCACATCGAAGAGATGTTTACGGGGCACAAGATAGTAAAAGCTTTCGGTCACGAGAAAAAGGCTATAGAGGAATTTGATATTATCAATGAGGAGCTTTACAATACAAGCCGTAAGGCACAGTTCCTTTCAGGTATTCTCGGACCTCTGATCAGCTTCGCAAACAATGCAGGTTATGTAATTATCTGTGTAATCGGCGGTTATCTCATCGTAAAGGGTAAGCAGAGCGTAGGTGATATCACGGTTTTCATCGCCTATTCGAAGCTCGTTATGCAGCCTATAGTTGATCTCAGTAATATTTCAAACAATCTTCAGTCCTCTCTTGCCAGTGCAGAGCGTGTATTTGATGTGCTCGAGGCTGAGGAGATAGTTCCCGACAGTGAAAATCCTGTAGAAATCGAAACAGGTTCATCCATCACATTCAAGGATGTCTGCTTCTCATATTTACCCGAAAAGCCCCTTATCGAAAACTTTAATCTTCAGGTAGAAAAGGGTCAGCTTGTGGCTATTGTAGGTCCTACGGGTGCAGGCAAGACAACTATAGTAAATCTGCTTATGAGATTTTATGAAATCCAGAGCGGTGAAATTCTTCTCGACGGTGTCAACATAAAGGATATGACGAGAAACAATCTGAGAAAAATCCTCGGTATGGTTCTTCAGGATACCTGGCTTTTCAGAGGCACTATCAGAGAAAATATTATATACGGTAAGCCTGATGCTACTGAGGAGGAATTCCTCGACGCTGTAAAGGCTGCCAAGGTAGATAAATTCGCACTTACTCTTTCTGACGGCTATGATACCGTTCTCGAAGAGGAAGGCTCAAACATTTCCGTAGGCCAGAGACAGCTTATTACTATCGCACGTGCTATTCTGGCTTCTCCTGATATTCTTATTCTCGATGAGGCTACTTCCTCTGTCGACACGAGAACAGAGGTGCAGATACAGAAGGCGATGACCAACCTTATGAAGGGCAGAACCAATTTCGTTATCGCACACCGTCTGTCTACCATCAGAGAAGCCGATGTTATCATAGTAATGAATGAGGGCAGAATTATAGAAACAGGTAAGCACAGTGACCTTCTTAAGGAAGACGGTTTTTATGCTGAGCTTTATAATTCACAGTTCTCTGTTTAATTTACCTGTTATATAGCCATACTTTACAGAAAGGGGGAGTTCAATGAAAATCAAAACGCACGAAAACGGGCTGAGAGTATTTTATGACTGCAGACCTGACAGCCGTTCGGCCACCGTTGGTATATGGGTAGCAAGCGGTTCGGAAAATGAAAACGACTGGAATAACGGTATATCGCATTTCATTGAGCATATCCTTTTCAAGGGCAGCAAAAATCGTACAGGCTTCGAAATTGCTGAGGGTATGGACGAAATCGGAGCATCATATAATGCATATACAACCAAGGAATACACATATTTTTATGTGAAAGCACTTGATTATCAGCTTTTAAAGGCTACTGATTTACTCTTCGACCTTTTTAAAAATCCCCGTCTTGATGAAAACGACATCGAAACAGAAAAGGGAGTTATCCTCGAGGAAATCGCTATGTGCGAGGATGATCCCTCGGAAAAATGCTTCGATGTGGCAGAAAAGGGTATCTATGAAGGAAGCGGTCTTGCCTACGAAATATTAGGTACCAAAGAGACCGTTTCGGGTATGAAGAAAGAGGATTTCCTTTCTTATATGGGTACCTACTATGTTCCTGAAAGAATCGTAATCGGTGTCAGCGGTAATTTTAACGAAGAGGAAATCGATAAAAAGATAAACGAATATTTCGGTGAAGATATAAACACCGGAAATCCCATCAAAACAGCGCAGGAGCCTTTTTCTGCTGCTGTCAGAACACTTCACAAGGACGTGGAGCAGACCCATATACTGATGTCTTTCAAGGGCATCCCTATTCAGCACAGGGATCTTTATCCTTTGCAGATATGTTCCTTTATTTTAGGCCTCGGACCTTCTTCTATGCTCGGCAGAAGAATCAGAGAGGAGCTGGGTCTCGTTTACGGGATCGAAGCCTTTCTTGTAAGATTTGCAGGTGGAGGGACTATAGAAATATCTATGAGCCTGGCACCATCATCTGAAGAAAAAGCAATAAGAGAAAGTCTGAAAATCATAGCTGAGCTTAAGGATTCTCTTACGGAAAGACAGGTAACCATAGCTAAAGAAAAACTCGCGTCCAGCTTTATAATGTCCAGAGAACAGCCTCAGTCCAGGTTTTCTGCTACAGGCTATAATATGCTTATGCTGAATAGGGAAATAACCGATGATGAAATCATCGAGGCGGTAAGAGGTGTTACTTTCGAGGATGTAAAGAGAGTTACAGCAGAATATTTCGACATTTCAGAAATGAGCTTTACTGCGGTAGGCAAGGTTTCCGAAAAGGAAAAGTACGAAAAAATAATATCGGAATTTATAAAAGAAGGCGAATAAAATGAATCCTATTTCTAAAGCGAAAAGATTAGTAGTCAAGGTAGGAACCTCGACTCTTACATATGAAACAGGAAAAATAAATATAAGAAGAATGGTAAAGCTCTGTTCTGTTCTGGCAGATCTTCATAATTCGGGGACAGATGTGGTTCTCGTTACATCGGGAGCTATCGGCGTAGGTGTAGGCAAGTTAGGTCTTGCTGAAAGACCGAAGGATATTCCCGGCAGACAGGCGGCGGCTACCGTCGGTCAGTGCGAGCTGATGTTTATGTATGACAAATTTTTCGGTGAAAACGGCGTAAAGACAGGTCAGCTCCTCATTACCAAAAGCGACATCGAAAACGATAAAAGAAGAGAAAACCTGGAAAACACCT
This sequence comes from uncultured Clostridia bacterium, assembly GCA_937901145.1. Lineage (GTDB taxonomy): Bacteria > Bacillota > Clostridia > Oscillospirales > Acutalibacteraceae > UBA6857. Next base: position 13,377 of record CALCHE010000181.1, on the reverse strand, counting down.
TCGAAAAGCTTTTCGAATACGGTGCAGTTCCCATCGTAAACGAAAACGACTCCGTGGCTACTGAGGAAATCGTTTACGGTGATAACGACAGCCTTTCTGCTATAGTAGCTAAACTGATAAAGGCTCAGGGTCTCATTATTCTTTCAGACATCGACGGTCTTTTCGACGATAATCCTAATGAAAATCCTGATGCACAGCTTATTCCCGTAGTAAGAGAGATTACGGACGATATCAGAAATCTCTGCGGCGGTGCAGGAAGCAACAGAGGTACAGGCGGAATGATAACGAAAATTCACGCTGCCGAAATCGCGACAGGAGCAGGTATACCTACTGTGGTGATGAACGGAACTCAGCCTCAGGATATATATAAACTTATTGACGGACACAATACTGGTACACTTTTTACTGTTAAATAGGGTGATTGATATGCTTACACAAATCGGTATAAAAGCTAAGAAAGCTGAACGTTTTCTTATGACAGCATCTTCTTCTCAGAAGAACAGGGCTCTTATGTTCATCGCAGACGAGCTTACGGAAAACTGTGATTACATACTTTCTCAGAATGCTCTAGACATAGAAAAGGGCAGAGAAAAGGGTATGAGTGAATCACTCATTGACCGTTTGAGTCTTTCTGCTGACAGAATAAAGGGCATCAGCGACGCGGTAAGACAGATTATTTCTCTTGACGACCCATGCGGAAGGGTAATCAGCGGTGGTGTGAGACCTAACGGACTGAAGATAGAAAAGGTAAGTGTGCCTCTCGGTGTTATCGCCGTAATTTTCGAGGCAAGACCTAATGTTACCGTGGATGCGGCAGCGCTCTGTCTCAAATCCGGTAATACTGTTATTCTCCGTGGCGGTAAGGAAGCCATAAATTCAAACAAGGCTATGGCTGAGGTTATGAGAAAGGCTCTCCTAAAGGCGGATTTCCCTGAGGACTGCATTCAGCTCGTCGAGAACACCTCCAGAGAGTCTGCTACTGCACTTATGAAAATGAATGACTACGTGGATGTTCTCATTCCCCGTGGCGGTGCAGGTCTTATAAAGGCTTGTGTGGAAAACTCGAGTGTTCCCGTCATAGAAACAGGTACGGGTAACTGTCATATTTATGTGGATAAGGATGCGGACATCAAAATGGCTGTTGATATTATCTATAACGCGAAAACCTCCCGTCCTTCCGTATGTAATGCCTGTGAGAGTCTCGTAATACATAAGGATGTGGCAGAGAAGGCTCTTCCTCTTATTTACGGTGAGCTCAAGAAAAAGAATGTTGTTTTCCACGGTGACGAAAAGTGCTGTGAAATCCTTCCTGATTCACTTGCGGCTACGGAAGAGGATTTCGGCAGGGAATATCTTGGCTATGAAATCAGTGTTAAGGTGGCAGGGGACATCGGTGAAGCCATCGACCATATCATGAAATATTCCAGCGGTCACAGTGAATGTATCATTACCGATAATTATCTTGCGGCTAATCTCTTCACTACCTCGGTGGATGCGGCGGCAGTTTATGTCAATGCTTCCACAAGATTTACCGATGGCGGTGAGTTCGGGTTTGGTGCGGAAATCGGTATTTCGACTCAGAAGCTTCACGCCAGAGGCCCTTTAGGTCTTCCTGAGCTTACTTCACAGAAATATATCATCAGCGGTAACGGTCAGACGAGGTGATAAAATGGAACATGCAAAGAAAAAATCTCCGCTTAATTTTATAGTAGGTCTTGTCGTGGTTATCTTTACGGTTATCGGTGTTGTCAGTGTAGTTGATTTCGCTGCAGATAAGGTGCGTTCAGCTGCCAATAAAGCAAAACAGGAGCAGGCACAGGTCTATGAAGATTTTATCTCTCCTGTTATAATGAACGACCCTGATACCTTCGATGATATAACCAAGGCAAATTTTCAGCAGCTTCTTTCTATCGCTATATGGTCTGTAATTGACGGCGGTGCTGATCCTGAGAAATATGAATATACTGACGACGGTATGCTTATGCCTCAGAAGGAAGTGGAGGACGAATTCATTTCTCTTTTCGGAAGTGAGATAGCAGTCAGCCACAGTACGGTTGACGGCGGCGACGGTGTCACCTTCAAATACAGCAAAAAGAAGCAGTGCTACATCATCCCTATTACCGGTATTATGCCGATTTATCTGCCGGATGTCACTGAGATCAACGAAAAGGATAATTCGGTTGTCCTTACGGTCGGCTATCTTGCCTCCTCAGACTGGGTACAGGACAGTGACGGCAATATGGTGCCCCCCGAGCCCGGAAAATATATGAAAATCACTCTCGGTAAAAACGGAGACGGCAGCTTCTTTGTAAAAGCTATACAGAATGCTGACTGAATCATTAAGGAATTGTTTTGTGAAAATTAATATTTTTATTATTTCTTGACTTTTTATAAAAAAAAATATATAGTTATATTATGATAGGTGTGCTGTCTTTAATAACAGAATATCCTCAGGATGTCACATCTAAGCACTCAGACATAAGTGCTAAAATCAAGGAGGTAACATTATGAAAAAAACTTTTAAAAATCAGTTAGTTCTTTTCGCTACAGTGATGATAATGATGATTATCGCTATGGTTATGCCTGCTTCAGCGGAGGATGCTCCCTGCAAGGGTAAAACTCACAATATGGCAGATCTTACACCTGTTGTTTATGCGCCTACCTGTACTCAGAAGGGTTATACCCAGTGGCGTTGCGATGTTTGTGACGAAATCATCATCGGTGAGCCGTATAAGGAAGACGTAACTATGGAAACAGGCCATAAATATGAGGTTTCTTATGTTTTAGTGGACGGAGCATATAAAAGAATCCGTACCTGTCAGAACGAGTTATGTCAGAGAGCTGAAGGCAGCCTTCCCGAAGAGAAAAATATGGTGGCAGCTGACGGCGATATAAAGTATTACCTTGTAGAATACTGGAATCCTTATGCTCTTCCCGCAGCTGATGCAGAGAATCATGCGGATTATTTCCTTCCGGAATTTTATGTGAAAGAAAATCCTGCTACATGGGTAAGTATTGCTTATGCAAGAGAGCAGTTCTTCCCTGTTAATCTGACAGCTAATGTTGATGCTACCAAGTCTGAAGTTAAATATGAAATAATCGACGAAGACGGCAGTATCAGACTTTATGCTCAGGAGGATGCAACACTTCCCGTATACCGTGGACTTACTCCTACAAAAAACAAGAATGTGGAATTCGGTAAGTTTATCTTTAATAACAGCTGGACTACCAGAATTGATGGACCTAAGATGATCCGTGAAGCAGAGTTCACAGGCGAAAAAGGTTTTGTTACTGCTACATTCTATAACGGAAACGGCAGTGCTGTTTATACTAAGAGCGTTCCCTACGGAACAGCGATAGCTTATCCCGCAGAGCATATATATCCCTCAAAGGATGCTGACCAGTATAACAAATATACATATACAAACTGGCGCTTAGGTAAAAACGGTGTTAAAACATTCGGCCTTTATGAAAGTATGGATACTCTTTACTACAGCACAGATGTAATACCCGAATTTTCAACTGAAGCTAATTCCTACACCGTGCAGTTCGAAAAATTCGGAGGAGCTGCAATCGGAACAGCCGTAGCAGGTGTACAGAAGGATAAGAGCATCAGAGATATTCTCAGCAGTGCAGGTATAAACGATCCTGAAAAGGAATTTTTCCGTCCCAGAGATAATCAGTTTATCTACACTCAGCAGACCAATAAATGGCAGATCACCAAGGTAAACGGTGAAGAAGTTTCTTCTAATGCATTTATTAACTCAGATAAGTTCGCACTTAACCATAACATTTATGTGAAAAACGGTGACACTCTTAAAGAGGTTCTTTTAAGAGGAAACGCTACAATTACACTGGCTCCCGTTTACACTAAGAATGATGTTATCTATACCCTTAATGTAAAAATCAGATCAAACTACTTTGCTAAGGACGATGTACTTGATAATAACAGCGGTGTCGTAACCAGTGATATACTCGGTAAATTCCTTATAACACTCAAGGATGCAAACGGTAATATTCTCAATCAGGGTATAACAAACAAAGACGGTGAATGTACTCTTTCAGTAGCATATACTGATACTGTATTTGTATATGCACAGACAAAGGATAACACAAAATATTATGGTGACCACAGTGTTGCTCTGAAATATTTCAACGGTACTGAAGATCCTGTCGTGAATGTTTCCATCGCTCCCAGAGTTACTGATGAATGGCTTGCCGGTGAAAAGCGCTGTGGCTGTATCTGTCACACATTCCTCGGTTCATTTGTAATCAGACTGTATAATATCATTTACAGAATCTTCAATATCAAATATGTATGCTGTGACGATCTCTTTGTAACTTATGGTGATCTTCTTGCATATTCAAAATAATCAGAACTAAATAATTAAGGCGCTACCTTTACGCCGACACCCTATAAGGCAGTATTTCTTTAAAACGTGAAATAACATCACAATAATGCGTTAAAAAACACCGATATGCGTCAGCATTATCGGTGTTTTTCGCCTTTTCTTGTAAAGCTATTTCGCATTTTAAAGTGCTTCGCAGTTTCGTAAGAACTGAAAAATTCCTGTATCGAAGCCACAAAATGAAGCAAGGCTGCCGCCTTGCGAGGCTTTTGGCAATGATGCGGGGATTTTTGTTCGAGAAACAAATACTTCCTTATAGGGTGGCGGCGTAAGGTAGCGCCTTTGTTTATTGTGTTTGGTTTTATCCGAAAAGCTTTACGCTCATATATCTTTCGCCTGAATCCGGCAGAAGAACGGCTATGCTTTTTCCTTCGTTTTCTTTTCTTTCACAAATCATTTTCGCACCGTGCAGTGCAGCTCCCGAAGAAATGCCGACCAGAAGTCCTTCTGTACGGGCAAAGGTACGGCAGGCAGAGAAGGCATCCTCCGTTTTTACGGTGATAACCTCGTCGATAACCGACATATCCAGATTTTCAGGGATGAAGTTGGCTCCGATACCCTGTATACCGTGAGGGGCGGCTTTGCCCTCGGTGATAAGAGGAGAGTCAAAGGGTTCGATGCCGATGATCTTTATGTGAGGATTTTTTTCTTTCAGGTATCTGCCTGTTCCCGATATTGTTCCGCCTGTGCCTATGCAGGCGATGAAAATGTCGATGTTTCCCGCTGTGTCTTCGTAAATTTCAGGGCCCGTAGAAATAATATGGCTTTCGGGGTTGTCAGGATTATCGAACTGAGAAGGGATAAAGCTGTTCGGAGTAGCTTTTCTGAGCTCCTCGGCTTTTTTTATGGAGCCGAGCATACCGTCCTTACCGGGGGTGAGAACGATTTGTGCACCGTATGCGCGCAGAAGCTCCTGCCTTTCCACACTCATAGTGTCAGGCATAACTAAAATCGCTTTATAGCCCATAGAAGCTGCCGCGGCGGCAAGACCTATACCTGTGTTGCCGCTTGTGGGCTCGATAACCGTTCCGCCCTTTCTGATGAGACCGTTTTTCTCTGCCTTAAGAAGCATATTGACAGCAACTCTGTCTTTGACAGAGCCTGCAGGATTAAAGTATTCCAGTTTTGTATAAAGCTCACCCTTTATACCGATTTCGCGGGCGAAGGAGGAGGCTTTAAGCAGAGGAGTTTTTCCTACCAGAGAACAGAAGCCTTCATAAATCATAGTATCACCTTATTTTTCACCTAAAAGTTTAGCCAGCTCATCCATAAAGGTATTGATGTCCTTGAACTGGCGGTAAACGGAAGCGAAACGGACATAAGCAACCTCGTCGAGGGTTTTAAGCCTGTCCATAACCAGCTCACCGATATGTACTGATGTTACCTCTCGGTCAAGAGAATTCTGAAGCTCAGCTTCGATTTCGGTAACTATTTTTTCCATCTGTTCTATGGAAACAGGTCTCTTTTCGCAGGCACGGAGCATACCGTTGAAAAGCTTTACACGGTCAAAGGCCTGTCTTGACTTATCTTTTTTTACTACGATAATGGGGACACTTTCGATGATTTCGTAGGTTGTAAAACGTTTGCCGCAGGAAATGCACTCGCGACGGCGGCGGATTTTTTCACCTTCATCTGTAGGTCTTGAGTCGATAACCTTACTCTCTTCATAACTGCAAAAAGGACACTTCATTTTAAAAACTCCTTATATTTTATTTAACCCTGACGAGCTTTTTTCAGCAAGCTGTCAAGATAATTTGCACTTTCTTTGATTTCCTCTTTTTTTCCGAAGCTGTCGGAATAAAGCTCTATTATATATTTCCCGTTATACCCTTCTTTATGAAGAAGGCGGAAAAGATTTTCGAAATCGTAATGGCCTTCCTCGCGGGGCGGTATACAGTCGGAGACTTGATTATAGTCACTCAGATGAACGTGAACGATGTTTTTACCCATAACCTCGATGAATTCCTCGGGTCTATAACCGGCACGCCGTGCCTGTTTTATGTCGAGGACCATTTTATAGCTGTCGCCTAACTGTTCTTTCATAAAACGGCTGAAGTCAGGAGAGGCTGAGAGAAAGTTCACTACGTTTTCGTGAGCGACACAGCAGTCAAAGCTGTGAGCAGTTTCGTTTATCCGCGAAAAACGGTCAGCATATTCATTCATACTGATGTCATAGAGTCTGGCGGCTCCGTGCATAACGATGTATTTCGCACCGAGAATATTCGCAGCCTCGAAATAACGCTTGTAGCTGTCCATAGCATCACCGAAGCGTCTTTTGTAGGCACTGAAAAAATCGTAGCCTTCACTGAAGGAGGCATAGGGATGAAGAGAAACCACATCCATTCCGTAAGACTCCTGCAGTGCCTTCAGCTCCTTTAAAAAAGAAGGCTGAAGCTCTGAATAGGCATTGAAGAAAATTTCGCAGCTACTGAAACCGAGCTGTGCTATATTGAGGAGTGAACGCTCCGTTTCCAATGGGTAGAAACAGGCTGATGAAGCACCGATTTCCATTTCCTTCTGTACCTGCCTTCCTCCGATGTATACTATTCTAATTATAACAAAACTTTTTTCAAAATACAACAGAAAAAAGAGGCACAGAAGAAAAAATCATTGAATTTTATCTTCGCTCAGAAGAAGATAAAGAGCGGATAGCAAATTCCAGGTGCTTTTGTCTGTTACACCTGTAACAGAGTTCCCCGAAAGAGACTGGAAAAGGCTGATAAGCTGTTCAGTTTCTTCAGTGTATTCGGAGGATAAAACAGCACCGCTGAAATTTCCGTAAAAGTCAGAAAGCCGTGAAAGCATAAGATTTAATTTGGAATTCAGATGACTTTCTTTTCCTCTTCTTAAGGGAAAATCGCTGTTTAGTGCAGGAGCTGTCTGTACAGGCTCGGAAAAAGCGAAAACAGCTCTGTCGCTTTCCTCGAGAAGCTTGTTCCAGGTATCAAAGTCAACTTTGCCTGTTTGCGCAAGCAGGTGCTTGCGCTGAAAGGCGGTTACGCTTTCGGTGGTTTCTTCACCGAAAATACCGTCAGGAACAAGAGACGGAATATCTTTATCGAGACGTGATATATTTCTGATATAGCTTTGGATTTCATATACTGCAGTGTCCATATTATGCCTCCTGTGAAAGCTCTCTGCCCGGATACTGTCGGGACAGTCTTTGCTGCCCCTCTCTTACAGTGGAATAGGCATCGGCCAGAGTATTCCATGTCCTTTCGTCTACTGCGCCTGTCTGTGGTAAGGAGAAAATCCGCTGAAACGCTCTGACGGCATTCTGCGTTCTCTGGTCAAATACATTTGAGCTGTTCACGGGCGGAATATCGAAAAACACCTTTGAAAGGTAGGCAAGATATTCTTTGAAGGTCGCCACGGACGGACCTGTATCTCCTCGGCGCAGAGTGATGCCGGGGAAGGGCTCTGTAGGTACGCGGTCTATTTCCTGTCTGCTTTCGAGGTAGTCTACTATTCCCTTATAGGCGTCGTAGAGGCTTTCCCAGGTGGCTTTATCTACCTCACCTGTTACGGGTAAGCTCTTGTACCGCTGAAAGGCACTGACCTGATTTGCTGTATTCTGTCCGTAAACTCCGTCGGTATTTACAGGTGCTATGAAATCTACGAACTGACTTATCAGAGTAAGAAAAAATTGTACTGTTACCACTTGGCCACCCTGTGCACCTATACCGAGAGAGCCTGTGAATTGTTTGGGTATATTTTCATAGCCGATTCCCTCACTGTCAAGCTCTGCGAGTCGGGTGACAGAATCGTAAATATAGATTATTCTGTACCAGGTTGCCTTGCCTACGATGCCGTCGGGTGTAAGAGAAAAGATGCGCTGAAAGGCACGCACAGCATTCTCGGTGTTTTCGTCAAAGGCTCCGTTTATGACGGGAATTTTCGGAATAGCAGGGTAATTGGCGGATATTCTGTTAAGATAGATCTGTATACGGCGTATGTTTTCGTTCAGTTGGCCCTTCTGAAGGGGCGTATCGGGATATGAGGGAAGGTTATCTGCTATTGGGGCGTTTACCACGATTTCAGTATCTTCACCGTAGTAGTATTTAAGGATATCTATGTCCGAATACCCTCTTTCTGCCAGCGCTACGCTTCCCCACTGAGAAAGGCCGTCACAGTTTACCTCTCTCCCGTCGCAGTAGGCGGTGAAATAGGGGTTTAAGGTGCCTTCCTTTCTTACATAATCATTGAATATCTCATCGACCAGTTCGCTTATGTTTTCATATATGTTTCTTCCGTTAACGAAGGACTGATCAAAGGCAGTACTGTTTGTTATGTCGAAATCGTAGCCCATAGCTCTGTACCATTCAGTATAGACGCGGTTAAGAGCGTAGGTAATCTGAGCCAAGATATTCGCTCTGAGAGCCGACGGAGGCCAGGTGGAAAAAATCTCCGAGGATGCCACATTTTTGATGTAATCTGAAAAGGGCACTGTGACATTTTCGGCATCCGATGAGGGTGGACCCAAATGCACGGTTATCGTCGAGGGTATGACAGGTACAGTCGGCATATTATCTCACCTCTGCGCTCATAGGTGTCATCTGCACATCGAGAACTACATCCGAGCCACCTACGGCACTTATGAGAAGGCCTTTTTTCGGAGTGAAGCCTGTGGCATACACCTCGCCTGTGTAGTTGACTCGCTGATTCTCGCTGTCAGGGTCGAGAGAGTTGCTTTCGGGAAAAGCAGGAAGACGGACTTTTTTTGTTGCACCGTCTCTGTCTGTGGTGAGAAAGGTGTAAAGTCTGTCGTCCTTAACCACCAGCACTTTAGCGTTTTCTATAGGGTAGGCATTATTTCCTGTGAAAACCCGTGCGGAAAAGGTGGCATAGGCTGTCATTTCATCCGTTTCCTCGGGCAAGATCTCTTCGGAGATTTCTTCATAAAAGTCTGTGCTTTCTATTCCTTTGATATCCGCAGGTGACATTCTTACGGCATCTTCTTTCTGCTCTGTTTCAAAAGGGAGAACATCAATTTCTTCCGTTTTATTATAGGCTTCTGTATTTTCCTGCACAGGTGCTTCTTCGGGTGGATCCGGCAGAGCTTTTTCTCTGCTCATTCTGATAAGCTCATCGGCATATTTCTTTATTAAGCTTTCGAAACTGTTACCGTTCATAGCAAAACTCCTTTATGTGTAGTCACTTATATTTATATAACTTTAGGGAGTGTTTTATGTATAATGTGTGCACAAATAAAAGCACGAAAACATTCTTTTTGTATTGACTTTTTCTTATAAATGGTGGTAAACTAAAGGCGTCACACACAAGTACATATAAAAGCAATTTTTTCAGAGAATACATTGGTAGAAATGCATTCTCTTAATTAACTGTATCTGAAAAGTTGCTTTTAGTTAGTGTGTGACAACAAATGAGATGCGTTTTTGCAGGTGTGTCTCATTTGAGGCACACTTTTTTATTTTTATAAAGACAGGGTGGTATTATGTCTATTTGTGCATTAGCGGGAGACTCCGACTTTTCCGAAGGTATACAGACAGAATTCAGAAACACTTTATATGATCTTATCGAAAATCACGGAGTAAATCTGTTTTATATGATTTTCGGAGGAGATTTTAATCTGATGGCGGCAGAAGAAATGAAAAAATTAATCAATGTCTATCCTGAATTATGCTATGAAGTATTTCTTTGCAATATCCCTTATAAAGAGTATGATAGGTTTATATCTTTTTATTATAATATTACCATTGTTGATGGTGAGGATGGAGAAAGCCGAGAGCACGGACTGAAGGAAATGAGGGAAAGCATTATCGATGCATCAGAGTATGTAATAACTTATGTTAAAAGCATAGGTAGTGATGCTGAAGATTTTAAATCTATGGCTGAGAAAAAGGGAAAGAAAATAATTGAACTGAATAAATAAAAACAGGCTGTCCGTGTTTCTATTGTCCGTTTTTACGGACTTGTTCATGCGGATGGCCTGTTTTTATGTTCACATAAGCCCTAATTCCTTACACTTTTTCACGTGTCCCGCCCAGGTTTCGTTGAAATAAAAGTTCTTTTCCTCGTCTGTCACGAAGAAGAAATAATCACTTTCAGCGGGATAGAGAGCGGCTTCTATAGCTGCCTTGCCGGGACAGGTGATAGGACCTTCGGGAATGGCAGGGCATTTGAAAACATTGTAGAGAGCTCTGTATTTGTCTGTTTCTGCTAAAAGCTCTTCCTCGGTGATTTCTCTGCCGAGCCTGTTTTCGATAAGCTTTTTGAGATAAGGTGATCTTACCACATAATCTTCGAGATATTTGATGGTTACGTCACACTCGAGCTTTGTTCCGTCCTCCAGACGGTTATAAAGCACAGAGGAAATAAGCTTCATTGATTCCGCTGAGTAGGATTCCTCCTGAATAATGGCGGCAAGAGAAATGATCTCGTCGAGAGTATATCCGAGCTCCTGTGCTCTGATGCTGTATTCGCCTGTCAGTTTGGCGGAGGTGTTTCGGAGGATTTTATTAAGAACGTTTTCAGGACTGTCGTTAAGGTAAAATTCATAGGTGTCAGGGAAGAGATAGCCCTCTAAAAGGAAAGCTCGCTGTGAACCGGGAATGAATTCCGTGAAGGTGTAGCCAAGAGAGGTGATATAGTCAGCGTCGTTTGTGAGAGCTATGAACTCCTGAGCTGAGCAGACACCGTTTTCTTCGAGCTTTTCAGCTATCTGTACTACGTTATATCCTTCGGGAAAGGTCACGGTGGCAGTAGGTATACCTGTGGTGGTAGCGGCGGTAGGGTGAGGAGCTGTAGTGCCTGTTCCTGTTTCATTTTTTCCGCATCCGAATAAAAACAGGGCGCAGAGCAGGAGAATAAGGATAGATAATTTTTTCATTTCTTCACTTCCTTGTTTTTTCATTATGTATGAATTTTATCATACAGATGTGGAAAAATAAAGAGAAAAGCAGAGAATTTATAAAAATTGTAAGAAAATGGCATTTTGGAGCAATAAAAAACACTCTATTTTAAGAAAAAGACTTGAAAAAAATTCGTATTTGTTATAAAATGAAACAGATGAAAAATCTAAAAGTATTCGGAGGAATATAAAAATGGTATCAGCAGGTGATTTCAGAAACGGCGTTACTTTCGAAATGGACGGTAACGTACTTCAGATTATCGAATTCCAGCACGTTAAGCCCGGTAAGGGTGCTGCCTTTGTACGTGCAAAGGTAAAGAATGTTATTACAGGTTCCGTTATCGAACGTACCTTCAACCCAAACGAAAAGTTCCCCACAGCTTTCGTTGAAAGAAAGGATATGGAATATTCCTACAGCGATGGCGGTCTCTACTACTTTATGGATCCCGAAACCTATGAGCTTGTTCCCATCAATGAAAGTGAGCTTTCCGACAACTTCAAGTTCGTTAAGGAAAACATGGTTTGTAAGGTTCTTTCCTACAAGGGTAATGTTTTCGGTGTTGAACCTCCCAACTTTGTTGACCTTCAGGTTACAAAGACTGATCCCGGTTTCGCAGGTAACACAGCTACAAACACAACTAAGCCCGCTACTCTCGAAACAGGTGCAGAGGTTAAGGTTCCTCTCTTCATCGATGAGGGCGAAATGATTCAGATTGACACCAGAACAGGTGAATATCTCGGCCGTTCAAAGGAATAAGAATAATTTTTACTAAGCAATAAATTAAAGAAAGGAAACAACTACTATGTCAGTTTCAGAAAATGTTGCATACTTAAAGGGCCTTATGGAAGGTCTTGACTTAGACGAAGATAAGAAGGAAACCAAACTCTTCAACGCTATTATCGAAACTCTCGATGAAATCGCATCAGAGCTCAGCGATATGGAAGAAGAGATGGAAGACCTCGCAGATTACATCGAAGAAATCGATGAGGATCTCGGCGATGTAGAAGAATATGTTTACGACGAAGACGACTGTGACTGTGATTGCTGCTGTGACGATGACGACTGCGATTGCTGTGACGACGAATGTCTCGAAGTAGAATGCCCTGCTTGCGAAAACACTGTTTGCATCGGCTTCGATGAAATCGATGATGACGGTGAAGCAGAGTGCCCCTGCTGTGGCGCTATCCTCGAGTTCGAAATCGAAGAAGAGGAAGAAATCGAAGAATAATTTCTGACTAAAAATCAAGTCTCCTCGGCTGAATGTCGGGGAGATTTTTGTATGAGGTATTTATGGTAATAAGAAAGCCTGTGCGAGAAGAGATTCCCGCACTTCTCGATATTTATAACTATGAGGTTGAAAATGGAGTGGCAACTCTCGATATCAATAAAAAGACTCTGAAGGAATGGGAGAAATGGTACGACAACCATAATATCGGAAACCATCCGCTTATAGTCTGTGAAACAGACGGTGAGATTGCAGGCTACGCCACTCTTTCCACCTACAGAGAAAAGGAAGCCTACAAATCCACAGTAGAGCTTTCTGTTTATGTTTCACCTTCTCACCGTAAAATGGGTGTTGGTACTGCGCTTATGGAGGCTATTATAGCTATGGCGAAGGAAGACGAAAGCATACATACTGTGGTTTCTGTTATCACTGCAGGTAATGAAGCATCCCGCCGTCTTCACGAAAAATTCGGCTTCACATTTTGCGGAACTATTCCTGAGGTAGGGGAGAAGTTCGGAAGGTATGTGGATATAGAAAATTATAGTTTGAGGGTATAACAAAAGGGTGCTGTAAAAAAACGAAAGTTTTTACAGTACCCTTTTTATTTGTCTTTAATTCCGAGAATATAGTCTGTTGTAACATTATGATATTCAGCAAGTCTTATAAGAATTTCTGTAGGGATGTCTCTTTGTCCTAATTCATAATTGCTGTATACCTGCTGAGAGCAGTTAAGTATTTCTGACATTTGCTTTTGTGTCAGATCTTTATCTTCACGAAGATCACGAATGCGTCTATATAACATATCAATCACCACATTTATTATATGTCACCGCAAAATGCGGTATTGACTTATACTGCAAATTGCAGTATA
>CALCHE010000180.1 GCA_937901145.1 uncultured Clostridia bacterium | reverse complement strand
TGTACAGGTCACCTTCCCATTCCCAGGTCTGGAATGAGACTCTTTTACCGTTTTCTGTTTTGTGAATATAGGGTGGGGAATAGGGCGGCTTTTTCGTCAGTAGGTCATCGTAGTCCCTGATGCTTGCGATAAAAATCCCGCCATCTTTAATTTGACATACTATGCTTTTGACAGCATCACTTAAATCCTTTTCTGTAAGCATATGCGGTAGCGCATTATCCATAGCGATAATGATGTCGAATTTTTTATCGAAGATATTCGACAAAGCACGGAAATCAGCTTTTTTGAAGCGGATGCTGACTCCGTTTTTCTCTGCTCTTTTTTTCGCCTCGGAAAGCTCACCATCACTTATGTCCGAAGCGGTTACATCATAACCCATTCGGGCGAGACCGATAGCCTGTGTACCGATTCCGCAGGCACAGTCGAGGATGGAGGAAGAGGTAGTGAAGCCTTTTTCACAGAAAAGCCTGTCCAGGAGCTCAGCCTGCTCCTTCGTAGTACTTTCCCAGTCGAGGAAAAGCTTATCATACTGCGAAGCCATATCGTCATAAAATTTCTGTATAATGCTCATTTTACTGCCTCCCTTTTGTGGATAAAATTATATCATAAGGCAAGAAAAAAATCAAATTTCCTATTGACTCTCACCTAACGTCATAGTATATAATGTTTACTGTGAGGTGATAAAAGTGAAAATGCTTATTAAGGATTTTGCAGAGCTTTGCGGTGTAAGTGTGCGCACACTTCATTATTATGATGAAATCGGTTTACTTAAGCCGTCTTCAGCTGATGAAAATACGGGATATCGCTACTACGATGAAGCGTCTCTTATCCGTATGCAGGAGATTATGTTTTACCGTGAGCTTGATTTTTCGCTTAAGAGCATAAAAGAGATTTTGTCATCTCCCGATTATGACAAAAAACAGGCGCTGAAAGAGCAGAAAAAGCTTCTGATTATGAAAAAAGAGCGGCTCGAGAGGCTTATTTCTTCTATTGACAGCGCCGAGAAAGGAAAGATTATCGTGACAGCATTCGATAACAGTGAATTCGAAAAATATAAAGATGAAGCTAAAGAAAAATGGGGTAGTACAGACGCATATAAGGAGCACCAAGAAAAGACTAAAGGTTACTCAAAGGGTGATTTCGATGCTCTCGGAGAGGGAATGAATCTGATTATGGGAGAGTTTTCTCTTTGCATGAAAAAGGATATGTCACCTGACAGTGATGATGCACAGGCTCTCGTGAAAAAATTGCAGAATTATATTACCGAGAAATTTTACACCTGCACCAAAGAAATTCTGGCAGGTCTCGGTCAGATGTATGTAATGGACGAAAGATTCAAAAATAACATCGACAGACATGGAGACGGAACAGCTCAGTTCATCAGTGAGGCAGTGGCTTTTTATTGCGGTTGAAAATTTTCTTGTACATCAGGCAAATAAGTGATATAATGAGGGCAGAGAAAAATATAGGAGGAAAACCCGTGAAAAAACTTTATGAAAAAAGCGAGCTTGCTTTTTCTCTGGTGTGGATAGGCCTTTACTGTGTGCTTATGAGTGTGGGTGATGCTCTTTCAGAGAAAGCAGGAGTGAGTAAAAGTGTAACTCTGCCTGTAGCCTTTATCCTGTCGGTTTTTCTACTCTTTTTCGTCAAAAGGAATGGGTTCAGCGAAAGATACGGACTTTGTAAACCGAGATGCACTTCAAAGGAAATGCTGTATTATATTCCTTTGGTGATTATGCTTCTGGCTAATTTAATGTACGGAGTGAAAATTAACCTGTCCCCGGCGGAAACGGTTTTGTATGTACTGACGATGCTTTTGGTCGGTTTTCTGGAGGAACTGATTTTTCGCGGACTGCTTTTTAAGGCTATGGCGGAGAACGGAGTTAAAGCTGCAGTTGCCGTTTCAAGCATAACCTTCGGTATGGGTCATATAATCAATCTTCTCAATGGATCGGGAACAGAGCTTATACCTAATCTTTTACAGGTGGTATATGCTATGGCGGCAGGCTTTATGTTTGTGATGATATTCTTTAAAAGCGGAAGCATCCTGCCGTGTGTCCTCGGTCACGGTGTCTTCAATGCTCTGAGTGCTTTTGCTGATGAAGGGGATTTATCGGAAACAGACAGGATTATTTCCTGTGTATTCCTTGTAGCTGTTTGCGGAGGATACGGAGCTTATCTTGCTTATGATATGAAGAAGAAAAAATGAACATAAAAAAGTTGCTGTCAGAGGACAGCAACTTTTTTTGCATATAAGAAAATATTATGCGCCGAAAAATCTTTTTATCAGAGCCATAAACTGTTCGAAGAGAGCGGAGAGGAAATTGAAAAGTCGGCCTAAAGCGGTGGTTTTTTCTGTTTCCTGAGGCTCGGAAGTGTCCTTAACAAGCTTATTTGTTTCACCGTCGAAGGTGCAGAATCTGCCAAAGTCCGTATCGTCACAGTTCAGCTCCTTATCAGCGAAAAGGAAGAAATCGTAGTAGGGAGATGTAAGCTCTGTTTCGAAGTGTCCTGAATATTTGATGAACCAGGTCTGTTCAGGGAAAAGACAGGTAGAAGCGTTTACTGTTCTGTCAGGGGAAATGTATTTTGCAT
>CALCHE010000179.1 GCA_937901145.1 uncultured Clostridia bacterium | reverse complement strand
GACGGTGTTGAACTGGTCAACAGAGACGAAAACGGCAACGAAACAGAAATCTGGCCCATAGGTGCAAGTGATTTCGACGGAAAAATCGGTGAAACCGCAAAGAACATTCTTATTCCTTTTCTTACAGAGGGTCTTCTTTTTGATAAATGGGATAACTACTACAAGGTTTGTTATGAAGAGCTTTCACCCATTATGGCAGACGTTGTTCTTGACGAAAACGGTTCTCCCCGCAACAGCTCAGGCATCAGCTCTTCAAGCTTGAATTCAAACAGAACAAGCTGTAATGCCGACCGCAGATACCAGGCTAAATACGGTGCTACCGATTACACCTTCTATTACGACTGGCGTCTTTCGCCCTACGATATTCCCTACGGTGAAACCGTAAGAATTGTTGACCTTCTTCACACATATATCAAAAACGTAAGCAAGGTTAACGGCGGCAGAAAGGTTACCCTTGCAGGCAACTGTCTCGGCGGTTCTTATGTTCTTGCTTACCTTGAAGAATACGGTGATGAGGGTTATGTCAAAAACGTATTTTTCAACTCAACAGTCGGTAACAGCACCGCTATTCTTACTGACGTTTTCTGCGGTGACATCAAGGTTGATGCAAAGAGTCTCCAGAGATTCGCAGACGAATATATCGACGCTGATGCAGATACCATTGCCGGTATGATTGATGCTTCTCCCGTTATCAATGAGGTAATTGTTACAACACTTGATCTTTTTGTACAGCTCGGTATTGTTGATATGCTCGGTCAGACACTTGACGATATTTACCAAAAGGTATATGAAGTTCTTGTTCCCATGCTCGTCATCGCCTTCTACGGCACAATGCCCGGCTACTGGACAATAATTCAGCCCGAACGTCTTAACGAAGCAATCAACTTTGTATTCGGTCCCGAGGGCAGTGAATACCGCACAAAATATGCAGGCGTTATCGCAAAGATCGAGGACTACTTTAATCAGACGGGTAATTGCAAGGAAGATATCATCAAGGCTTGTCAGGAAAAAGGCATACACTTCGGTGCAACAGCCAAATACGGAGTTCAGATGTATCCCTTTGTAAAGAGTCAGGATCAGCTTTCCGACGAAATGGCAGATCTTGAGCACGCTTCCTTCGGTGCAACAGTTGCCAAGAGTGTATACGACGTGCTTCCCGATTCTTACATTCAGGCTGCCGTTGCAAACGGAACCGACAAATACATCTCACCCGACAAGCAGATTGATGCTTCAACAAGTCTTTTCAAGGATTCCGTATGGTACGAAAAGAATATGCCTCACAACGCATGGGCTTATGACTATAAGGTTATTGAGGCTTTTGCCGCTAACGACAACTTCACTGTAAATTCAGACCCCGACCTTCCTCGGTTCGTTGTACGTATCCCCGGCACAGGTGAAATTGATCCCGACACAGGCCGTGAAGATGCCGAAACGTCAAGAGTTGAAAAGATGACCGAAGAAAACGCAAACGTAAGCAACTGGAACGACACCTCAGAAGACACAAAAACACAGAAGCCTTCAGTAGTTACAAAGCTTATGGCTTTCTTCCGCTGGCTTACAGCAATGCTCAAGTTCCTTGTTAATCTTACAAACGGAAATCCCGGCTCACTTGACAATGCCGTCAACGGATAATCACAAAAAATAATACCGAATAAAAGAACCAAGGCTATTTCTAACCTTGGTTCTTTCTTTGTTGTCAGAGATCCACTCTCACGGCGAAGCCGCCTGTGAAGAAATAGTAGGAGTTCGTCTGACTTGTGTTTGGTGGAGATGGCGGTAATCGAAACCGCGTCCGAAAATCCATTCACACAACTTTCTCCGGGTGCAGTCAGTCTTTTAGCATTCCCTCAGCTTCACGCCGAATGACAGGCTTGAAGCTTCAGTATCCTCTGATGCGTGACGGCATACGAGGATGCTCTGCCGTACACGTTCACTGCTGATCGACGCCTTTAGTTAAGCCGCAGTACTCTTAACCAAGACGGGCCGCTTAAGCAGCCTTTAAAACTGTATTGTTGTCAGTTATTTTTAAATGTGTGACCTTTTAAAGCGATTGCCACAGCGCTACCCGCTTATCGTGCTTCAAAACCCCCGTCGAAATCCTTTCATCCCCGTATGAATTTTAAAGCATAGTGCTTATTTATTATATCACCTTGCTTAAGATAAAGCAAATGTAATAATTACCTGTTTTTTGCCGCTCTTTCCATATCTCTCTGGGCATCGCGCTTGGCTAAGGTTTCTCTTTTATCGTAATTCTTTTTACCTTTGCAAAGACCGATTTCCAGTTTGGCTCTGCCTTTGAGGAAATAAACAGAAAGAGGAATAAGGGTAAGACCCTGCTGTTTAGTTACACCTAAAAGTCGGTTGATTTCTTTTTTATGCATCAGAAGACGTTTCACTCGCATAGGGTCACGGTTAAAGATATTACCTTGTTCATAGTGGCTGATGTGCATACCGTTTACGAAGATTTCTCCCGCATCGATGCTGCACCAGGAGTCCTTGAGATTTATTTTACCCTTGCGGATAGATTTTACTTCTGTGCCGAAAAGCTCTATTCCGGCTTCATAGGTTTCGAGAACGAAATAGTCGTGCCTTGCTTTTTTGTTCTGGGCAACAACTTGTCTTTCGTCGGGTTTTGATACTGCCAAAGAAGGCACCACCTTTCTGTAAATGCAGAATTCAGAACGCAAAGTGCAGAATTGCGCCGAACCGTGTGTATATCGGAAAGATTATTTCCACTTAGTAGGTTCTGAATAAACCTAAATGTATTTTCAGAACCAATATTCCTGCATTGCTTTTAAAAAATCTTTTGTAACAGGATAGCCGGAGCTCTCTCCTATTACAGCATCAATACCGCAAAACGGACAGAGTGCTGTTTCACCGGAGTCTTTAAGCCACTGAATTATTTCGCTTGGCTCAAAAATTTCCAGACAGTAAAAGCAACCGCATTTTTTATCGTTAATCAACTCTGCTTTATGATTTTCAGAAAATTTGTGCGCGGAGATTATATCTTTATTTTTCATTGATTCGCATCTATAAAATTAATCACTTATTAAATATGGCGGGTTGTTACTTGTTTATTCGTGAGCCTCGCCCGCGATTGTGCATTGAGAATTGAGAATTCCGAATTATCAAAGGCTTCTTCTTCCCTCGAGGGCTCTGGTGAGAGTAACCTCATCGGCATATTCAAGGTCTGCACCTACGGGGACGCCGTAAGCGAGTCTTGACACAGTAATACCGAGAGGCTTCAGCAGACGGGAAATATACATCGCAGTCGCTTCGCCCTCGACAGTGGGATTGGTTGCCATAATGACTTCCTTGATTTTACCGTCGGAAAACCTCGAAATAAGCTCCTTGACTGTAATATCCTCAGGGCCGATGCCGTTCATAGGGGAGATAACTCCGTGAAGGACATGATATGTACCCTCATATTCGTGAGTGCGCTCGAAAGCCATAACATCTCTCGGGTCCTCGACCACGCAGACAAGGCTTTCATCTCTGCCCGCACTTTTACAGATAGGACATAGCTCATCCTCGGCTAAATTACAGCAACGGATGCACTTTTTGATTTTTTCGTGAGCATTGAGGATAGCGTCGGAAAAAGCCTGCGCTTCCTCTTTTTTCAGTCCGAGAACATAAAATGCCATTCTTTGGGCAGTTTTATGTCCGATACCGGGCATACGCTCAAACTGTTCGATAAGCCTCGAAAGAGAGGCTACGTTATAGCCTGCCATCAGAAGGGAAGGTTAAGACCGCCCTTAGCGGCATTCATAGCCTGTTCCATAGCCTCGTCGGCTTTTCTCATAGCTTCGTTAGTAGCGGCGATGATAAGGTCAGAGAGCATTTCGATGTCATCGGGATCTACAACATCGGGCTGAAGCTTGATATCCTTTACTTCGTGAGCGCCTGAAACAGTAACCTCTACTGCTCCGCCACCTGCGGAAGCAGTGAATTCGCTTGCTTCGATTTCTGCCTGCTTCTGCTCGAGCTGAGCCTGCATCTCCTGGATTTTTTTCATCATATTCATCTGGCCGCCACCCATGCCGCCGGGAATTCTTGCTTTCATAATTTAAGTCTCCTTTAATTAAGTTTTATCTTTTTGATTATATAATAATCATTTATTTACGTCAACATTTATGCCCATATCTCTTGCTCTTCCGATAAGGTTTTCGAGAGGATCTTTTTTTTGCTGTGTCGGTGCCGTACTTTGCTGTGCTGCACCGCTGTAAAGACCGAGACGGTAGGGTCTGCCCATAACATTTTTAATGGCTGCTTTTATGTCTCTGGCGTTTGTGCCGGTTTTTATGAAATCTTTGAGAGTGGGATTATCGCTTTTAATCAGAACGAAGTCGCCCTGAATGACTGCTGATGAGCCGGTGAGTACACCCCATAAGGGCATATTGATTCCGGTAAGCTCCTGCATAACCTCTGCCCAGGGAAGCTCTTGCTCAGCGGAAGAGGTTTCATCTTCGGGATAGGGAATGTCGTCCTGTGGGGGAGGGGGAGTCTGTGCGGGATCTGCCTGTGCAGTCGGTACCGCTGTCTCCGTTACTGTTACGGAGGACTTTGGCAGAGGAGAGAGAGGGGAGAGTTCTGTCTTGGCCTCCGCGGGTGCTGTCGCCGCAGACGGTGCAGAAGTAAAGGCACCGCTTTTTATTTTGTTTTCAAGATCTGCTATGCGTCTTAAAAGGTTTTCACTGTCGGCGGTGAGGGCGGGAGTGGAAAGTTTGATGAAGGTCATTTCCATTTCCGTTCTTCTGTTCACACCTCTTTTTATGTTTGCCATAGCCTCCTGAAGAAGCGAAATGCAGTATAGGATATTTTCGAGGGTGAATTTACTGCTCTGATCCTTATACTGCTGTAATTCGTCAGCGGTGCAGACCAGAAGACTTTCAGCACTTCTGACGGTTTTTACTATCATCAGGTTGCGGAAGTGATTTATCATATCCGAGCAAAGTCTCTCCATATCACAGCTTTTGCCGTGAAGGTCACTGATTAATTCGAGAGCCTTTGCAGAGTTTTTTTCGTTTACTGTGGAAGCGAGATCAAACAGGTGATCTCTGCCTGTCATACCTGCCACTGAGCAGACAAGCTCAGCATCGATAGTGTCACCGTGTCCTGTGCACTGGTCGAGAAGGGAGAGTGCATCACGCATACCGCCGTCGGCTATTCTCGCGATAAGAGAGAGTGCCTCTTCGGTAACGGTGAAGCCCTCCTGTGAGGCGATGTAGTTCATTCTCTGTGCCATAGCTTCGGGAGTGACTCGTCTGAAATCAAAGCGCTGACAGCGGGAAAGAATGGTAACGGGAAGCTTATGCACCTCAGTGGTGGCGAGAATGAATTTAACGTGTGCGGGGGGCTCCTCTAATGTTTTGAGAAGAGCATTGAAGGCACCGATGGAGAGCATATGCACCTCGTCGATGATGTACACACGGTACTTACAGGAAGCGGGAGTGAAGTTGATTTCTTCACGGATGTCACGGATATTATCTACGCCGTTGTTACTTGCGGCGTCGATTTCTGCGATATCTAAAATAGCACCGGATTCGATGCCCTGACAAACCTCACATTCGTTACAGGGGTTACCGTTTACGGGATGAAGGCAGTTGACAGCCTTGGAAAGAATTTTCGCGCAGGTGGTTTTACCCGTACCTCTGGAGCCTGTGAAAAGGTAGGCGTGAGAAAGCTTGCCTGTTTCGATTTCCTTGGCTAAAGTGGTGGTAATGTGCTCCTGACCCACTACATCGGAAAAAACCTTAGGTCTGTATTTTCTGTATAATACCTGGTACATATGCTTTCGCCTCCTTTAAAATAAAAGATACTTTGCCTTGGTCATACAGCAGCAGGCTGACCTGTGTCGCACAGACGAATTGCTTAATGCTGCTCGGTTCCCCGCCTGACATGGTTCACAGTGTACTGTCGCACAGAACCCACTGCTGCATGACCAAAATAAAGTATCTTTGTTTTATTCGGGGGAATACCCCTTTGCTGATAGCCTTAATATTATAATATAAACTCAGAGGAAAATCAAGTGTTTTTTATATTATTATATCATGTTTTTATCTACAGAATAAAATTTACAGTTTATGTATGTCTGAAATACTTTTTTCTGCACTTTTTGTTATGTAATATTTGTTTGCTTTGTGATATTATTTATATAAGGTAGAGATTCAACCTCGACTCAGAAATGTCATAAAATGTGTGAAGATAAAGGAGATAAGTATGAGCAGATTTAATAAAGACGTGATAAGACACAATGAAAGTGAGTTTTCAAAATCCTTTTCGGAAAAGTCGCTTTTTAGTAAGATATTAGTTGTCTTTTCTATGCTTGTGCTACTGTTTGCTATGGTCGGAATGATTTATATTTTGGCACCGGAAAATACAGACATTATGAATTATACAGGAAAGGCGGCTTTGACTGTTTTTGAAAGTGAAACCACTGCCGTGATTGAAGGAACTCTTTTCGAGGAATAATAAATTATTGATAAATCTTTTACTTTTTTCTATGGACTTTTATTTTTCCTTATGTTATAATTTTATGGATATTTTCCTGTTTGAGGAATTTTGCGAGGTATTATTATATGAATATGGCAGATAAAATAGAAAGAGTCGCTGCGGGTGCAGTTCTTGATAAGCTTTTAAAATATGTTGACAAGGATCCTCAGGGTAACCTTCTTAAGCTTGTCGATGTAGGTGAAAAGCTTCTGGGCGGAACCTTCCCCAAGCATTACATCGATGCCTTCCGTAAGGGCATAAGCGACGGTGATAATGTTTATTACGATATGGCGATGAACATTCTTAAGGATGTCGACAGAGACGTCATAAAAAAGATGCTTTTAGCTATGGGTCTTGGCGCAGGAGTAAAGGGCACCAAGGCTGTAAGAAAAAACCGCGAAAAGTATAAATGTAACATTCCTTTCCAGATTCTTATCGACCCTACAAGTGCCTGTAACTGTAAGTGTGAGGGATGCTGGGCTGCAGAATACGGCCATAAGCATAACCTTACACTTGATGAGATGCTTTCTATCGTATCTCAGGCAAAGGCTCTCGGCACACATTTTTATATGTTTACCGGAGGTGAGCCTCTCATCAGAAAGGATGACCTTATTAAGCTCTGTGAGGCTAATCCCGACTGCGGGTTCCTTTCCTATACCAACGGTCACCTCGTAGATGAAAAGTTCTGCGATGAAATGAAAAGAGTAGGTAACCTTGCTCTTGCTCTTTCCATCGAGGGTACAGAGGAAACTACAGATGCCAGAAGAGGAGAGGGTAACTATCAGAAGGTTATCAATGCTATGAAGCTTCTTAAGAAAAAAGGCTGCCTTTTCGGTATGAGCGTTTGTTATACAAGAAATAATATCGACCAGGTTACAAGTGATGAATTCCTCGATAAAATGGTCGATCTCGGTGTAAAGTTCGGTCTTTATTTCAATTTTATGCCTGTAGGTCACGGCGCATCTCCTGATCTCATCCCTACTCCTGATCAGAGAGAATATATGTACAAATGGCTTCGCAGAGTCAGAAATTCAAAGACAGGTAAACCGATGTTCTTTATGGATTTTCAGAGTGACGGTGAGTATGTAGGCGGATGTATCGCAGGCGGCAGAAACTATTTCCACATCAATTCAGCCGGTGATATGGAGCCCTGTGTTTTCATTCACTTCTCCGATTCAAATATCAGAACACATACTATTCTTGAAGGCTTGCAGAATCCTCTCTTTATGGCATTCAGACACGATCAGCCCTTCAATGATAATCATCTCCGCCCCTGTCCCATGCTGGAAAATCCCCAGTGTCTGCGTGACATTATAAAGAGAACAGGTGCGAAATCCACCAACTTCCTCGGTGAAGAAACTGCAGAAATGCTTTGCAGTAAGTGCGACAAATTTGCTGAAGAGTGGGCACCGAGAGCAGAAGCTCTCTGGAACAGTACCAAACATCCCAACCATAAGACACAGTATTACAGAGATACTGAAGAGGGAAGAAGAGAGTTCGGTACCACAGAAAAGAAATAATAAATACGGCACTGTTGATACGAAATCAGCAGTGCCGTTTGTATTAAGGATATTTATTTGCTCTTTTTTAGTTTTATATGGTATATGAGAGTGCCCATACCAAATCCTGCGGAAGAAATAACACTGCCTATTAAAATCATAGTGAAATCCGGAAGATTAATTTTGCCGAAGGAGACCATGTTAGCGGCACTGAAGGTGCAGTACTCGGATAACATATACATCGTTCCAAGAATTAAGGCTGACAGCCATTTTTTTCCTTTCCAGAAGTTGTTTGTAGCGATTAACAGAGAAATGACAAAGGTTGTTACAGGAAGTAATCCCCATAAAAATATTAATCCGTATGCCATTGCATCGGCTCCGTCGGTAAAAAACCAGAAGGCGATTACAGAAAAAACCCATATTATAAGATAGGATATTATAAGAATAAGCTTTGAGAGACTTACTTTACTTTTTACTGTGTCGGTGCTTTCTTTTAAATAATCTATATAATCATTCACTGTCGTTTCCTCCTTTTCTTTCAGAAGATAGTCAAGACTTACCTTATATAACTCGCTAAGAATTACTACACTTTTAATATCAGGATATGTTCTTTCGTTTTCCCAGTTAGAAATAGTCTGTCTGCTTATCCCTAAAGCATCGGCGGTCTGTTCTTGAGTATAACCTGATTTTATACGTGCTTGCTGAAGTTTGTTCCCTATTTGCATTTGTTTTTTCTCCTTTCTTGAGTTTATTTTATTAAAAAGTTACGCTTTTGTCTATCAAATATTTTTATAACAAGCTTAAAAGTCTGTCAAAATGTTTTTACATAAGCTTTATTTTTTAGAAAAGGAGACTGTTTTTATCTTAACAGTCTCCATAGGCTATTTATACCTTGTTTTCATCAAAGTCTATTATTATATTTTCTTTAGTGGGAGTAAGCTTTGTGAGCTTTACACCTGCCGCCTCAAACATTCTCTTTGACGCGCGGGTTGACATTGTTTCCGCATATTTATCAGAAAGGTAAACTACCTCTTTTATGCCACTCTGAATGATAGCCTTGGCACATTCGTTACAGGGGAAGAGAGCGACATAAATACGGCATCCTTCCAGATTGATTCCGCGGCAGTTTAGAATAGCATTAAGCTCTGCGTGGCATACATATGGATATTTGGTATCGTAAGCATCGCCTGTTCTCTCCCAGGGGAAACAGTCATCACTGCAGCCGCTCGGAAAACCGTTATAGCCGACGGACATAATGCGGTTTTTGTCATTTACTATGCAGGCACCTACCTGTGTGTTGGGATCCTTACTTCTGTAGGAGGAAAGCATAGCTATTCCCATAAAGTATTCGTCCCAGGATAAGTAGTCTGTTCTTTTAGGCATAATTAAAATCCTCTTTTCTGTTATTCTTCATTTTATCCTTCAAGTCCGCGGTAATAAAGTCCGCGGGTATAGTCGCCTTTGACGGCTTTGCCTTTACGGTAAGCGTCGAGTATAGCCTCACATACTTCTTTTTTTTCTTTGGTAAAGTAGAAGGTTATGAAATCAAGGTTTTCGATTTCGCCGAGTCTGTCACCTAAATAGATAGGCTGAGAGTTCAGAACCTCACTGACTCCGAAGTGGCAGACTACAGGGAATCTGAGATTTTTTCTGTCTGTGAGAAATTTATTGCTTTTGCACTCGGTGCAGTCTGTACCGTTTTTTATCGGACAGTTTCTCGTAAGCATAAGAGGAAGTCTGCCGTAGCCGATGATACCTCTTTTTACACTTCCGCCTATATTTGAAAGCTTTTTTAGTGTAAGTTCAGGTGACAAGGTTATTTCCTTTACACCCGAAGACTCTAAAAAGTCCACGGAAAGACTGTTGAAAACATTCAGCGAGAAGCCGGTATGAATAGTAAATCCGTACTTTTTTGCCAGGGCGAGAGCATCCAGAGTGGAGCAGTAAGCTATGTTGATGCCGAGTTTTTTTGCTCTTTCGAGATACTTTTCCACAAGTAAATCATTACCGAAAATGCCTCTCGGAACCTCAATTCCCACATTTACAGGTAGTTTTTTTACGTTTTCCACGAAGTTTTCCTCAGAATTCAGCGGAATATATAAGTTTTCCACATTTTCGAGATTTTCGGGAAGCTGATTTGTACGGGCTATTCTTATGTTATATTTCAGCGGACCTACTGTCTTGTGCGGCACGGTTTTTATGTCTATATCTGTAAAGCTGTTTGCCTTTACGGATGAAATGGCTCTTTCAAGCTCTGAAAGAGCAGTTCTGCGCAGGTTATTTATGCAACTTGCAGGAACAATGAGCCCTTCATCAAGGTCGATTTCGATTTTTTCTGCGTAAAACTGTGTGCCGCCGCATTTTGAAATTCTTTCTGTAAGACTTTCTTTTGTAAGTGGCTTATTGAGCGCCTTTTCAGGTATGCAGTCCTCTTCGACGAAAACAGTTTTACCCATAGCGGAGGCTGAAAGAGAAAT
>CALCHE010000178.1 GCA_937901145.1 uncultured Clostridia bacterium | reverse complement strand
ATTTGTATCAGGTAAAAGATGGCTTG
Organism: uncultured Clostridia bacterium; assembly: GCA_937901145.1. GTDB lineage: Bacteria > Bacillota > Clostridia > Oscillospirales > Acutalibacteraceae > UBA6857. The sequence goes on along the minus strand of CALCHE010000178.1, from coordinate 3,759 downwards.
AGTAATGTTATAAAAACATACGAATACAACACTCAGGGACAGCTTATCCGTGAAACCACACCTATCGATAACGATACAAACAACGTTGTAGAGTATTATTATGACCGTAACGGCAACCTTACTAAAACCGTAACAACCACAGGCGATGGCACAACAACAAAAACCGTCTCTACGCATTATGACAACCGCAACCGACCCGTAGCAGTTAATGACGGCAGCGGTTATTTCACCCGTTATGAGTATGACAATATGGCGAATATTACCCGTATGGCAACAGGTGTTCCAACTGTAACGGAAGAACTTGACCGTGATATTCATTCTATTACAGACTATGAATATTCTTTCCGTGATTTTCTTATAGGAGTAACTGACCCTATGGGATATACTGAAAGTTATACATACAATGGTCGAGGTACAATGCTTACATCAACAGACAAAAACGGAACTGTAACTGAATATACATCAAATGGTGCACCATGGATTTTGTCAAAGACTGCGACAAAATTGAATGGCGAAACACAAACAGTTTCATATGAGTATGATAATCTCGGAAATGTAATAAAAATGGTTGATGAAAATGGTACAACAGAATATACCTATGACAGATTGGGTAATGTTCTTACAGAAACAAGAGGATTGCTTGTTAAGGAATATGAATATGATGCCAACGGAAATCGTACAAATGCAGACATTTTAGATGGAACATTTGAACAAAATCTTACATACGTGTATGATGCGAACAACCGTCTCACAAAAGTTACTGATGAGAACGGTTATACAAGTTATACTTATGATGCAAACAATGATTTGCTTAAATCTGTCAGTCTTGGCGGTAAATCCGTAAACTATACTTATAACACTGCAGGAACAAAACTTGCTTCGATCGGTCATAACGGCTTTACTTACGGTTTTGAGTATGATGCATTCGGCAATACCACCAAAACGAAGATAAACAGCACTGCTCTGATGACAAACACATATCAGGGCGTAAACGGTAATCTTATTAAGAGCACCTATGGCAACGGAGCTTACAAGGATTATGAATACAACCATTATGGCCAGACCACAAAAATCAAGCTTAACGGCTCTGAGGCTTATTCCTGGCAGTATAATTCTACAGGACAGCCTTATCAGCATACGGACAGTAAGACAGGCAGAGTATATAAATATGTCTATGACGGCTTGGGGAGACTTGTCCGAAGCCTCGGCAGTACAAACGGCACAACTGACAACCGTTTCAGCAGTCAGTTCCGTTATGATAAGTCAAACAATGTTACCAAGATAATCAATGTTTCTGATGGAACAAGGTCAGCGGTCAACTATACTTATGATGCGGCAAACCGACCTGATACCGTTGAGTATGGCAGTGTCACTTCCAAATATGTATATGATTCTTTAGGAAGACTTTATACAAATACTCTTAACACAACAACTCCTATTACCGTAACCTATAGCTGTAATGCGTCGAAAAGAGGCGTTAGCGATACTTATAACTACCGTACCACGCAGATTGGTTGGGAAACCATAGATAACAGAACGTATGAATTTACATACGATAAAGTAGGTAACATAACACGGATAAGAGAAAAACTTAACGGTGGCAGTTATTCAGCCAGAGTAAGCTATACCTATGATTCGCTCGGTCAGATGACCAGAGAAAATAACCTTGACTTGAATAAAACTATAGTGTATACTTATGATAGCGGAGGAAATATAACGAAGAGTACGGAATATCCTTATACAACCGGAACTCTCGGCACAGCTACCAAGACAATAAACTATACCTATGACAGCGCATGGAAGGATAAGCTGATAAGCTATGACGGTGACAGCATAACCTATGATGCCATAGGCAATCCGCTTACTTACCGTGACGGTATGTCCTTCACATGGCAGGGCAGACAGATGGCTTCTGCCGGTCTTAACGGAACTGCAGTCACCTATAAGTATAATGCCGACGGCTTGCGAACCTATAAAAAGGTCGGCTCAACGGTTTCTGAATATCAATCAGGGGACGGTTCTATGTCTTGACTCCCTCAGTCAGCTCTGCTGACAGGGGGCGCTCAAGATGACATATTAAGCCTACCTCGCAGCTGTTATATGTGATTTAAAAAACAAACAGTGCTCTATAATTAACGAATCTGCAGAAAGTGAAAATTCTTGCTTTGATTTTTTCACTTTCTGCTATTTATTTTTTTATGATTGTGGTGTATTATAAAAGTACCACAATAAAAAGGAGTTGAAAAAATATGAAAGCAATAGGAAATCTTATCTGGGTTATTTTCGGTGGTGCAATCACGGCTACTATATGGTGCTTTTACGGTGTCCTTTGGTGCTGTACCATTATCGGCATACCTCTCGGCAAGCAATGCTTTAAGTTTGCGAGACTTTCCTTTATGCCCTTCGACAAGGAAGTGAAGGACAATGACAGCGGTGTACTGAGTACAATAGCTAACATTATCTGGATTATTACTACAGGTGCTGTTATGGCTTTTGAAAATCTTTGCATCGGTCTTGTTTTCTGCATTACCATAGTCGGAATTCCTTTCGGAAAGCAGTATTTTAAGCTGGCGAAGCTTGCGCTGGCTCCCTTCGGTTTCGAAGTAGTGAAAAAATAACAGTTTTTTTAGAAATAACTTGAAATATTTTTACTTTTGACTATTGAAACAAAGAGAAAATTTTGTTATTATTAATGATGGTAAACTAAAACCAATAAAATTCCGGAAGGAGATTTGTTCATCATGAATTACACACATGAAGTAGAAAAAATGTGTAAGGTCGCAAAAGGACCTCACCACGGCCCCGCTCCCATTCCCGAAGAAGGCAAATGGGTAAAGGCATACGAAATCAAAGACATTTCTGGTTTCACACACGGTGTAGGCTGGTGTGCTCCTCAGCAGGGTACATGTAAGCTCTCTCTTAACATCAAAGAGGGTATCATCGAAGAAGCTCTTGTTGAAACCATCGGTTGCTCCGGTATGACTCACTCCGCTGCTATGGCAAGTGAAATTCTTCCCGGCAAAACTATTCTCGAAGCTCTTAACACAGACCTTGTTTGTGACGCTATCAACACAGCTATGCGTGAGCTCTTCCTTCAGATCGTATACGGCAGAAGCCAGTCTGCTTTCTCTGAAGACGGTCTTTCAGTAGGCGCAGGTCTTGAAGACCTCGGTAAGGGCCTTCGTTCACAGGTTGGTACTATGTACGGTACAAAGGTTAAGGGTGTTCGTTATCTTGAAATGGCTGAAGGCTATGTTACAAGAATGGCTCTTGACGCTGACGATCAGGTTATCGGTTATGAATTCGTTTCCCTCGGTAAGATGACAGACTTCATCAAAAAGGGTATGGAACCCAACGAGGCTTATAAGAAGGCTATGGGCACTTACGGCAGATTCGCTGATGCCGCTAAGTACATCGATCCCCGTGAAGAATAATTAAGGAGGTAAACGGACATGGCATTATTTGAAAGTTATTCAAGAAGAGAAGCTAAAATTCTCGCTGTTTTAAAAGAATACGGCATTTCTTCCATCGAAGAATGTAAAGAAATCTGCGCTGCTAAGGGCATTGACCCTTACAAAATCGTAGAAGAAACTCAGCCTATCGCATTTGAAAATGCAAAATGGGCTTATACAGTTGGCTGCGCTATCGCAATCAAGAAGGGCTGCACAAAGGCTGCTGATGCTGCTGCGGCTATCGGTGAAGGCCTCCAGGCTTTCTGTATCCCCGGTTCAGTTGCTGACAACCGTCAGGTTGGTCTTG
>CALCHE010000177.1 GCA_937901145.1 uncultured Clostridia bacterium | reverse complement strand
GCCTACGAATTTAAATTACATAATATAATAACATAAATAGAGAATGAGGTCAAGATTTGACAAAACAAATTCATATCTTAAGTTTTTCTTACATCTGACCTTTTTCTGTTGTAAATTTTTTCCTTATCCGTTATGATATAAGAGTAAAGGAGTTGATAATATGAGGAAAGAAAAAATCAAGAAAATAACAGCAGTTATACTGTTCACCGTCGTTTATGCCTTCGGTGCTTTACTGCTGATGAGTTTATTTTACCAAGAATATCTTCTCTGGTTTATCTTTTCTGCGGTAATGTACATAGGTGAAACAATTATTTCAAAATTCACGAAGGTCAGACCCTTCACATTTTTCTTCTGCGTTCTGTTTTTGTCTCTCGTTGCGATTATATCCGACCTTATATGGCCCACCTATTATTTCTTACTTATTACCTATTCACTTCTGTTTCTTGCCTTCAGGTCGGTATTTTTGCTCATCGATTTCATAAGACTGAAAAAATATAAGCTCGTTCCCCTGTCATTTCTGCTCTGCGCCTGCCTGATTTTCGGTTCCTCAAACACAGAAATCCTGTACCGCGAATATAAGGAATTAGTAGTAGGTACTGCTGACCGCACCTCCTCATGGGGTGCCATAAATCAGATAATCGAAACGCAGGAGGGTTGGGAGAAAATCGTAGCGGATTCCTCCTTTACCCTCGGAGAAATAGCCGAAAGGACAGATGAGGAAGGATGGGTTAAACAGTACAGCATCAACCGAACCTATCCTGAAATCGACGGCTCGACGGTATGTGTACCTATGGCTATGGAATTTGCCCGTCAGCATCTCGGCTTTGATGATGAAACTGTATATGATTTCGTGGATTTCTCCACCACTCACTACGCCTATGAAAACCTTATCACAAAGAGTGATGACCTTTACGGAGGCTTCACATATAACGGAAAATATATGGCCGATTATAAAAGAGAGCCGATAGATCTGGTTATTGCCACTCACCCCTCAGACGAAGAGCTTAAAATGGCAGAAGATGCCGGTGTGGAATTAATCCTCGAGCCCGTTTGCTACGATGCCTTCGTTTTCATCACCCATAAGGATAATCCCGTGGATACCCTCACTGTACAGCAGATAAAGGACATTTATTCTGGAAAGATTAAAAACTGGAAGGATGTTGGCGGTAATGACGAAAAGATAAGAGCCTTTCAGCGTGAAAAGAACTCAGGCAGTCAGACAGCTATGGAAAGACTCATTATGGGCGGAGCAGATATGATTGACCCCATCGAGGTTAAGGTTATAGAGGGAATGGGAGAGCTGGTGGATGCTGTGGCAGAATATGAAAACAACACCGCAAGTCTCGGCTACACCTACCGCTACTATATCGATAACCTTTATAAAAACAATGAAATCAAAACTATCGCAATAGAGGGAATTTACCCCACCGATGAAAATATCCGTAGTTCGACTTATCCTTACACCACCAACTATTATGGTGTTATCAAAGAGGAGGATGAAAACTCAAGAGGCGGACGTTTTCTTGAATGGATTTTATCTGATGAAGGACAGAAATGTGTCGATCAGGCGGGATATATAACGATGAAGTGAATAATCATGGGTACAGCAAAGCATCCCCTTGATTATACTTTTATCTTGCTTTTTTAGTTTTTTAGGAATATAATGGAGTCAGAAACGAAAAGGAGTGTAACTATGAACAGAAACCTCAATCAAACTCTGATAACCTTCATTTCCGTGGTGCTTCTTGCTCTCTGCCTTTCGTTAAGCGTGACAGCGGCCAATATCACCGTAGGCAATATATCCAAACTTAAAAGCACAGTTACCCCAACCACTGTAACACTCGAATGGAAGAAAGCGAAAAACGCCAAAGGCTATCAGGTTTCCTTAAAAAAGGGTGAAAAATGGGAGGAAGTAGCTACTGTAAGCTCCACCACCTGCAAAATTAACGGCCTCAAGGCAGGGGCAAAATACACCTACCGTGTCCGAGCCTTCAGAAGCAGCAATTACAGAAAAACGTGGGCAAAAAAGTCAAAAAAAATTACCGTTATAACTTCACCGAAAAAAGTAAACGGTCTCGAAGGAAATGTCAGCGGTAAAACTGCCACCCTGAAATGGAATAAAACCAAAGGCGCCACGGGATACATAGTTTTTCAGTACAACTCAACAACAAAGAATTGGACAGAAATAAAAAACACCAAAGCCCTGAAAGTAAAAATCAAAAATCTTGAGGCAGGAAAAATCTATAAATTCGCAGTAAAAGCCTACAGTAAAAAAGATAACAAAACCGTCCTTTCCAATGTGTATTCAAAAGTTACTCTGACAGTACAGGCTAACGCTGAACCCGTTGAGCTTATAGTCAACTCTTACGGCTACGGCTACGGTGACGGTGTAATTTATCTTGAGGTTGACCCATCAAACTGGGAAGGAAAATTCAAAGCTGCAAGTCAAAATATCATTCTAAAAGTCAATGGTGAACCCTTGGAGAAAACTGCTACCTGCACTGTTCCCTCAAAGAAAACAGGCAGTGTTTACGAAATAAAAATTTCTGTTCCGACACAATATGTAAATCATGGTTATGTAATTTCATTCACTATCCCCGCAGGCATAGTAAAAAATGAAGCAGGAACACAGTATAATCTAAGTTACCATTCGTCAGTAGCAGTATAAAATCAAACACCCGTCAGGAAATACTCCTCCCGACGGGTATTTTTCTGTCTTGACAAAACAAAAAAAGAGAACAGCTCTCACTGTCCTCTCATATTATTTATGTTCATTTATACTT
>CALCHE010000176.1 GCA_937901145.1 uncultured Clostridia bacterium | reverse complement strand
CTGACGGAGGGGTAATATCGTTTAGCACTTAGCGTTCAAAAAGCGGTGTATCACTATCTGCTTTTTCGAAGCCTTTCCCGCAATTCTGCATTCTGCACTCTGCATTCATAAGGCGACCGATGGTCGCCCCTACGGAACCCCTCCGTCACTTCGTTACACCTTCCCCTGCAAGCAAGGGAGGCAAAAACTTGCGGACACGGCACGCCATGTCCCTACGATTTGTCAATTTAGCGGTGAATCATTTACAGTTTTCCGAAGCACTACAAGTCCGTTCAGCGTTTTGCGTTTTGCGCTTTGCACTTTATTTGCCGACAGTATTCTGCTTTATTATCCTGCCTTCAGCATAGCTTTTCGCATTTTCCAGTGTGGTGATGCTGATAGCCTCCAGTGCCTCTCCTGTCAGAAATCCCTGATGAGAGGTCACTATAACATTCGGAAAGGATAATAGCCGTGCTGTCACACTGTTTTCGAGAATGTCGTCCTCTCTGTTTTCGAAAACATTCTCCCCTTCCTCTTCATAAACATCAAGCCCCACACCTGAGAATTTATGCATACGGATGCCCTTTATCAGATCCTCCGTGCTTATGAGAGCACCCCTCGAGGTATTAACCAGAATTACACCGTCCTTCATCTTTCCGATAGCCTCCAGATCGATTATATGATAGGTTTCCTCAGTAAGCGGACAGTGAAGAGAAATCAGATCACTTTCCCTTAAAAGCTCCTCCAAATCTACATAGCGTGCGAAATCCATACGCTGTGACTGAAACTTATCATAGCAAATGACCTTCATTCCTATACCGTGGCATATTTCTGCCATAGCTGAGCCGATTTTACCTGCACCGATTATACCGGCTGTCTTGCCACGGAAGTTCATCCCCGTAAGTCCCACCAGGCTGAAATTATTTTCTCTTACCTTGATATATGCCTTATGGATGTGCCTGTTTACGGCAAATGCCAATGCCAGAGCGTGCTCAGCTACTGCCTCGGGCGAATAAGCAGGCACGTGCATTACGGTTATACCCTTTTCTTTGGCGGCGGCAAGATCCACATTATTATATCCCGCACATCGCAGTAAAATCAGCTTCACTCCGTTTTCCGAGAGCTTTCCTATAATATCGGCATTCACCTGTGATGCTACGAAAACACATACCGCATCGTAGCCTTTGCTCAGGTTAACCGTATGCTTTGAGATGTCTGTTTTCAGAAAGTCCACACTTATTCCCTCGTAATGAGCAAGAATTTTTTCAAAGGATTCTCTGTCATAGGGCTTGGTATCGTAAAAAAGTATTTTCATTTTATCTCCTGCCTTTCACCTTATATCTTTGGCAAGACAGGCGGGAAAAATACGGAAAATCCACAGGCTTTGCGTAAAATGCGGTGATGTTTACAGAAAGCATTACTGACTCGATGGTCGTCACTGCAGAAATCTTTATGCAGAAGGAGACCGATGGTCGCCCCTACGATTTGCCGTGAGATGGCGGTAGATTTACGGACACGGCACGCCGTGTTCCTGCAACCTCTCCGTCTGTTCCCGATGGTCGCATCCACCTCTCCTTTCAGGAGAAGCTGTAAAAGTAGCGGACTATCGCTTATTATTTTAGAATTTTCACACGCAATTCTGCGTTCTGCACTTTGCATTCTGCATTCATAAGGCGACCGATGGTCGCCCCTACGATTTGCCGTGAGATGGCGGTAGATTTGCGGACACGGCAAGCCATGTCCCTACGGAAATGTATCTGTTTTAATATTGCGGCGGGGGAGGGGCACCCCGCCCTACTATAGTCGATTTGTTAATTGGGCGGTGTATTATTCCTTGTTTTCCGAAATCTTTCACGCAATTCCGCATTCCGAATTTATATAATTCCTCCGCTTTTTGCCGTTTCGCGGAGAGCCTGAAAATCTGAAAGAAACTGCAGACGCTTGATTTCATCGTTGATTATTTCCGTCGGGTGGTAGGTAGCCATAAAAAAGAGCTTTCCTTTTTTTATGAATTTACCGTGCTCTGTTCTCATACGGAAGGAAGGACTTATCATCCTTTCGGCTACTGTTTCGCCTAAACAGACTATGATTTTCGGTTTGATGAAGCGTACCTGATTTCTCAGATACTCCATACAGGTGTCATAGTGGCTGCTGTCCGGGAGATTTTCATCGGAAGGACGGCATTTTAAAATGTTCGTCAGAAAATATTTCTCCTTGTCCATATCACACAGGGTGAGAAATTTGGAAAATATTTCTCCTTCCTTTCCTGCTAAGGGTATACCCTTGAGGTCATCCTTGCCTCTGGGGAAATCGCCTACGAAAAGAATGTCGGCTTTCTCACTTCCGTCACCGAAAACGATATTCAGTCTTTCCTCGTAAAAGGGACACTTTCTGCAGAGTGTGCATTCATCCTTTATGTGTTCGAAGTGGGCAGAGTACATTTTTCTCCCTCCTTAAAAATATTATCTGAATTTATTTTAGCACAAAAATAAAAAAAGTACAGTATGTATGTTGAAATTCAGAAAAATATGTTGTAAAATGGTAAAGTAAAACAAAACAAGTAAAACACGGAGGAATAAAAAAATGAACAGACCCGTTTTAATCGAAACATCAGCCAGACACGCTCATGTAAGTCGCAGAGTGCTCGACATTCTTTTCGGTGAAGGCTATGAGCTTACAAAGAAAAAGGACCTTTCTCAGCCCGGTCAGTATGCCTGCGAGGAAAGAATCCAGGTTATCGGACCCAAGGGAAGCTTCCCTGGTGTATCCATTCTCGGACCCGTTCGTCCCGAAACACAGGTTGAGCTTTCAGCAGGCGATGCCAGAAGCATCGGCGTAAAGGCTCCCATCCGTGAAAGCGGTGACCTTGAAGGCAGCGGCGGCTGTAAGATCGTAGGTCCCAAAGGTGAAGTTGAGCTTCAGGACGGCGTTATCATCGCTAAAAGACACATTCATATGACTCCCGAGGATGCTGAAAAGTATAATCTTGTTGATAAGCAGATCGTTTCCGTTAAGGCTGATACCGATGGCAGAAGCCTCATTTTCGGTGACGTTATCGTAAGAGTTAACCCTGCTTACGCTCTCGCTATGCATATCGATACCGATGAAAGCAACGCTGCTTCCTGCACACCCGGTATGATGGGCGACATTATCTGAGATTTGTGTAACTGAATAAAAGTAAAGGCTTTTTGGGACTACCATTAAGCCTTTATTAATTCGTAATTTATATAATCCGCAAAATAACAAGGAGAAACACTATGAACCATTTTTTTGCTATGCACTCGAGAATGAAATATATCAACCGATGGGCACTGATGAGAAACACGAGCAGTGAAAATATCAGCGAACACAGTAATGATGTGGCATGCATCGCTCATGCCTTAGCCGTGATAAAGAATATCCGTTACGGCGGAAATCTGAATCCTGAAAGAGCGGCATTTTTGGGTCTTTACCACGATATGCCCGAAATTATTACAGGAGATATGCCAACTCCCGTCAAATATCACAGTCCTTCTCTCAGAGAGGCCTTCGCTGAGGTGGAGGATATGGCCAGCAAAAAGCTTCTGTCTATGCTTCCCGAGGATATGAAGCAGTATTATGAAAGTGCATTCTTTCCCGAAGAGCAGGATAAAGAGCTGTGGAAAATCATAAAGGCGGCGGATAAAATTTCCGCTCTTATCAAGTGCATCGAGGAAGAAAAGGCAGGTAACAGGGAATTCACCAAAGCCTTCGAAAGCACCAAAAAGTCCATAGCCGAAATGAATATGCCTGAATGTGAGGACTTTCTCCGCGACTTTTTGCCGAGCTTTTATCTTAGCCTTGACGAACAGAATGTGTAAAGTTATACTTATCATCCTAAGGTTACATGTTTATTACAAAAAATTGACATTTTCTTATGTTCTGTTTACAAATGTAATTAATAGTATTATAATGTCCTATGAAATTAATTGAAGGTGATATTATGAAAAACAAACTCTGCCCTTTTGAAAATTTGTACGGCAGTATAAAAGGGGAGACTTCTTTTCTTGAAATTGCCTTTTGGTGGCTTACGAGAGGTCTTCTGATTTTGTGTGTATTTATGGACAGAGAAGGAACAGTACTTTATCTTTCCGTTTTCGCGCTTACCTTTACAGCCGATTTTTTACGCGCAATTTTTCCGAAGATTGTGCTTTCTTTCCGTTTTCAGAGCTTTATCTGTTTTCTCGCTTTAGTAAGTACGGTGACGGGTATCGGCTTCGGTGTGCTCAGAAAGCATCCCGATTATGACCTGGTCATTCAGCTTGCGGGTGGTATTTTCAGTGGAGCTCTCGGATATTATATCGCTACGGCTCTGAGAAATCCGAAAACTAAAAACGAAAGTCTTTTCGTTACCTTTTTTACATTCTGCTTTGCAGGCACGGTGACTATTTTTCGTAAGCTGTCGGAGTTTTTCAGCGACTTCCTTTTCGGTACCGAGCTTTGTCACGTGGAGTTTGTAGAAGATAACCATTGGCTTTATGAGGTGTTCGGATTCGCTATGAGCCCCTATGAGCAAAGGCCCTTGCTTGACACTGATGAGGATTTTTTCTTTTCCATAGTTGGCGGAGTGATTTCAGCGGCTGTGGTTTATTTTAAATTCAGAATGAAAAGTAAAGATTTTTTTGTTCAGAAGAAAAAGGCTTTGTCTGCTCTTTCCGGAAAACTTCTTTCGCATATGAGTGATAAAATCGCCCTTGAGATAAAAAAGGTCAGTGAGGACACAAGTTTTTTTGACCGTCTTTTCTGGTGGTTAGTACGATTTGAGATGATTTATGCTTTTATAGAGTGGGATAACCGTGCCGAGGCTACGCTTTTACTTGCCAATCTTGTCGGTACATTCGCTATTACTCTGGTGCATCTTGTATTTCCGAGAGATTCCGTTCTTTCAAAGGTCAGCTATAAAACACAGACTCTGATTACGGTTATGGTGTTTCTTGGCTCTTACTGCGGTAACTATTGTGAGATTTATTACATAGTGCCGAGATTCGACCTGTTTCTGCACTTTATTTCGGGTGTGCTCTGTGTGCTGGGGGGGTATTACATCGCTCTCACTCTCACAGAGCATAAAAGCCGTAAGGACAGTGTGCTGATTTCTCTTTTCGCCTTCGCTTTTTCCTGTTTGATTATGCCTGCCTGGGAGGTGAGCGAATTCATCGGTGATTTTATATGGGGAACATCGAATCAGGGCTTTTACTGGGGCCCTACGGAAGATAGTTTTTTCTTTAAGATTTTCGGACACGGAGTGGGAAATACGATGCTTTACTATCTTTTCGACACGATATATGATGTGCTTCTGGCTATGGTCACTACGGTAATCACCTCTATTGCTCTTTATATATGGCTCGAATACAGCAGGAAAAAGCTCAAATCCTCCATACAGGAAAAAAGAGACAATCAACAGTTGACAAAAATTTCCTGTTGTGCTACAATAAGAATATGAAAAACCTTTACAAAAGGGGAGTAGCTCTCGCTGTAAATCAACACTCGTCCGAAGGGACTGGTTTACAGGCCGGGTAATAACTTTGGTAGCAAGACCTTTGGCAGTTCCGCGCGGTGCTGTTAAAGGTCTTTTCTGTTAAAATAATCTTTGTCTGTCAATAATACAGACATATCAGAAGGAAGGAAATGATTATGAAACATTATCTCCATTCATCTGAGGAGGTTTTCTCCGAGGTGAAATCTTCGGCATCAGGTCTTACCTCTGCTGAAGCACAGGCACGTCTGGAGCGCGACGGTAAAAACAAGCTCAACGAAGCAAAGAAAAAATCAACCCTTGCACGTTTTATGGACCAGCTTAAGGATCCTATGATTATCATCCTTATCGTAGCTGCTGTAATTTCAGCGGTTACGGGTGTAATCGAGGGTATGCAGAGCGGACATATGGAGTTCCCCACAGATGTTATCATCATTCTCTTCGTTGTCGTTCTCAATGCTGTTCTGGGCGTAGTTCAGGAAAGCAAGGCCGAGGCTGCTATCGAGGCACTGCAGGAAATGGCTGCGGCTACGTCCAAGGTAGTGAGAGACGGTAAACTCTGCCACGTAAAAAGCGAAGAGCTCGTAGTGGGTGACATTATCCATCTGGAAGCAGGTGACGCTATTCCTGCCGATGCACGAATCGTCGAATGTGCCACTATGCAGGTGGAGGAGGCTTCCCTTACAGGTGAAAGCGTTCCCGTAAATAAAAAGGTCGATGCCCTCGCTGCCGCTGAGAACGGAGACGTTCCCCTCGGCGACAGAAAAAATATGGTATATATGGGCTCCAATGTGGTTTACGGCAGAGGTGTGGCTGTGGTTACAGGCACAGGAATGAACACCGAAATGGGTAAAATAGCCGGTGCTATCGAGGCTGCAGAGGAGGGACAGACTCCCTTACAGATCAAGCTTGCACAGCTGAGCAAGACTCTTTCATTCCTTGTTATCGGTATTTGTGTTTTCATTTTCGCCTTTACTCTTCTCACCAGCAAGGAAGGCTTCTCACTCGGTATGGCACTTGACACCTTTATGGTTGCGATCTCTCTTGCTGTTGCAGCTATTCCCGAGGGTCTTGCCGCAGTAGTTACCATTCTTCTTTCCATGGGCGTTACCAAAATGTCAAAGAACAACGCCATCATCCGTAAGCTTACGGCCGTAGAAACTCTCGGCTGTGCTCAGATTATCTGCTCTGACAAGACAGGTACTCTCACTCAGAATAAAATGACAGTGGTAGAAACCTTCTGCGAAAGCGAGGAGCTTTTCGCTACAGGTATGGCACTGTGTACCGATGCAGAGGTAGAGGGTGACACAGTTATCGGTGAGCCTACCGAGGCTGCGCTCGTTTACCACGCACTTAATAATAATCTTAACAAAAACGACCTTAAGGCCAAGTATCCCCGTATAGCAGAGGTACCCTTCGATTCATCGAGAAAGATGATGACCACCGTGCATAATTTCGGTGAGAGCATCTATCAGTTCACAAAGGGTGCTCCCGACGTGGTTTTAGGCAGATGTAAGACAGCAGTCATCGGCGGTAAGGAAGTTCCCATGACTGACGAGGTAAGAGCAGTTATCGCCGCAAAGAATAAGGAAATGGCAGACAAGGCTCTCCGTGTTCTCGCTCTTTCGATGAAGGTTCTTTCCGCTAAGCCTGAGGAAGAAACCAGCGAAGCTCTCGAAAACGATCTCGTTTTCGTAGGTCTCTGCGGTATGATCGACCCTGTCCGTCCTGAGGTTAAGCTCGCTATCGATGAATGCAAGAGTGCAGGTATCACTGCTATTATGATTACAGGTGACCATAAGGATACAGCTGTAGCTATCGCTAAGGAGCTGGGTATTATCACCTCTGCTGACGAAGCTATCACAGGTGCAGATCTTGATAACATCAGTGATGAAGATTTCAAGGAAAAGGTAAAACAGTACCACGTTTATGCACGAGTTCAGCCCGAGCATAAGGTAAGAATAGTAAACGCCTGGAAGGAAAACGGTATGGTTACCGCTATGACAGGTGACGGTGTAAATGATGCTCCCTCCATAAAGAGTGCCGATATCGGTGTGGGTATGGGTATCACAGGTACCGACGTTACTAAGAATGTAGCAGATATGGTTCTGGCTGACGATAACTTCGCTACTATCGTAGCCGCTGTGGCACAGGGCAGAAGAATTTATGATAACATCCGTAAGGCTATCCAGTTCCTTCTTTCCTCAAACCTTTCCGAGGTTCTCTCCATCTTCACAGCTACTATGCTCGGCTTCACTATTCTCAAGCCTACACACCTTCTGTGGATTAACCTTATCACAGACACCTTCCCTGCACTTTCACTGGGTATGGAAAAGGGCGAAAAGGACATTATGCAGAGAAAGCCCCGTGCCTCCAAGGACGGCATTTTCGCAGGCGGCCTCGGCATCGATGTGCTTTATCAGGGTGTTATGGTAACTCTTCTTACTGTAGGCGCATACTTTCTCGGTAATCTTATGAGTGTAAATGAGCTTTTCGCTTCAGGTATTATCTCCGCTGACCTTATGACCAAAATCAGCGAGTTCCCCATGACCTTCTTCGCAGTAGAGAGCGAAGGCATCAGAGCCGCTCTCGAAGGAATAGCAGTGACAGGTCACGGTGTTTACGGTAATGTTTACGATCTGATCCACGGTAACGGTATGACCATGGCTTTCCTTACTATGAGCCTTGCAGAGGTGTTCCACTCCTTCAATATGCGCTCACAGAGAAAGTCCGTATTCACTCTCGGCAACCATAACAAGTGGCTCTTCGGTGCTATGGCACTCACTCTCATTCTCACCACAGCAGTTATTTATGTACCCTTCCTGGCTGATGCTTTCGAATTCACAGCCATCAGCCTCAAAGAATACGGTGCATGCGTTCTTCTCGGTCTTTCCACTATCCCTGTAGTTGAAATCGTTAAGGCTATTCAGAGAGCAGTTAAGAAGTAAGTGCAAAGTGCTAAGTGAAAAATGCAAAGTGGCGGGCGAATTTTCGAATAAAAAGAAACGACAGTCCGCTGAATTCACAAATTTAATAATGTAGGGCGGGATGACTCATCCCGTCGCTTTTTTGTCTTTCTTTAAGTTTCTTGTTGACAAAAGAAAATTACTGTGTTATTCTATGCATAGAACACAGATGTATTTGCGTTTCGGTATTTTAAACAAGGGGTGAAAATATGAATATTAAAAAAGAACTCACCAAAGGAAGTTCAGCCCTTCTCGTACTCTCTGTACTGGAAAAGGGGGATATGTACGGCTACAGAATCATAAAGGAAATAGAAATGCGTTCGGAATATGTCTTTTCATTAAAGGAAGGCACACTGTATCCAATTCTCCACGCCTTCGAAAAGGACGGTTATGTAGAGTCCTACTGGGAAGGCAAAGAGGGAGAGAGAAGAAGAAAATACTATCGTCTGACGAAAAAAGGTATTAAGGTGCTGGACGAAAACAGAAAGGAATGGGAAGCCTATTCCAAAGCCGTTGGCAAGGTTGTCGGAGGTGTTGCTAATGCAACAGCATAAAATAGTGGAGGATTATCTCAATAGTGTAATTCCAAAAAAAATCTCTGCCGAGGCGAAAACTCTCCTTCGTGAAGAATTTGAATGCCATATATACGATAAAGCAGAGTTTTTTATGGAAATCGGCTACGATGAAGAAACCGCCTTTCAGAAGGCTGTGGAGGGAATGGGTGAGGCTGAGCCCGTAAGGCAGGAATTTAATTCCATTTATAAGGATAGCTTATGGAAAGCAGTTCTTCTGTTTACAGGTATATGTGCGGTAAATATATTGTCTGTTTCGACATTTGGTCTCGGATATTGGTATTTCGTTGAGTCGTCACTTCACATACTGCCCAGCGTAATTTGGTTAGCTCTTTTTCTTGCCGGATTTGTTTTTCTGATAGTACATACTGTAAAATGTCACAGACAACGGTTGGATAAACAGTTTGTTGCCATAACATCTGCTTTTGCATTGGTTGCTCTCGGATCGTTTATTACAAGCGGCATATTTTATCCCATACTTAATGCGGGAACTCTCGTATACAGATTTATTACAAATGGTCCGGAGGCGGAAAGCGAGTTTGTAATTTACATTTTAAATATAGTTATAGTAAGCGCTTATGCACTTATCACCTTTATTCTTTGCTTCAGCAGTGATGTTAAGCTCAGAAAAAAGCCTTACCGTCTGTCCTTAAAGAGCTTAACAGCTATTCTTTCGACTGCCTGTGTCTGTTTTCTTATACTTTACGGCTTCGCCTATGATAAGTATGAGTGGGTGACAGATGAGTTTTTCGTGGAGGATTCACAGGATACATATCTTTCGTTTTTGACGGCAGAGCGGAAAAGCTGTACGATGAAATCAGAGCAGGTGACAGTGCAGAAGAAACAGAGAAACGGCTTATGGAAATAGGCTTCGAAAAACAATCGGACAATTATAAAAAATTCCTCAAGGCTTCTTCTTTTGTATATGAAATGGACGCGGTGATAAAAGAGAAATGTGAAGCCATAGGAAAAAATGATTATTCAATATACCGGAATATTCAGTATATGTACGAAGAAGATGAAGAAGATTACGATTATACTTTCTATGTTGAGGGAGAGTATGATTTTAACGATATTGTCAGCCTTATAATAGTTGCTTATGATGATAGCGGAAAAATTTCTTATAAACTCTTTATTCCTGATGTGAATTCCTGTTTCGGTAGTAGTTATATGAATAAAAGTCACTGTGAGAATTTAAAAAAATGGTCTTCTGAGTTGCAGAAGGGTGAACAAACCGAAGAAGCTTTAGAGTTTATAAGGAGTACAGATGCATTTATAATCGAGGATGAAAAAATTAACGGTAAAAACACAGTAAATACATATAAAATCAGTTTTGAGTGCTATTATTATCTCAAACCGACCTTTGTTAATTTCCTCTTTGATTTTTATCCGGGCGAGATAAGGCACAAACTCAATCTCGAAATTGAAGCTGAAAACGGTGTTATCACCGACTTTAAAGAGTTTGATTGGTATGATGACAGTGCAGATTTTGATTGGGAGGCTTAGTAATAATAAAAAATCAGGGACACGGCAAGCCGTGTTCCTACACATACACCTTATAGGTTTGGCATTTATTGCGGACGACCGATGGTTGTTCCTACGATTACGTACTGTTAATTCGGCGGTGTATCACTATATCATTTCATAAATCTTACACGCCACTCTGCATTCTTCATTTAAAAAGGACACGAATTTCGTGTCCTTTTTATTATTCCAGCTCAAACGCTCCCGTATAAAGCTGATAGTATTTGCCCTTTTTCGCTATAAGGTCCTCGTGAGTACCGCGCTCGATTATCTCGCCCTTTTCCAGTACCATAATAACATCGCTGTTGCGTACTGTGGAAAGGCGGTGCGCGATAACGAATACCGTTCTACCATTCATCAGAGCATCCATACCCTTCTGAACGAGTGCTTCGGTACGGGTGTCGATGGAGGAGGTAGCCTCGTCCAGAATCATAACAGGCGGATCTGCTACTGCGGCACGGGCGATAGAGATAAGCTGACGCTGTCCCTGTGAAAGGTTTGCACCGTTACCTGTGAGCATAGTATCATAGCCCTGAGGCAGACGGGAAATGAAGGAGTGAGCATTGGCCTTCTTTGCTGCCTCGATGATGTCCTCGTCAGTGGCATCAAGGTTTCCGTAACGGATGTTCTCCTTTACGGTTCCTGTGAAAAGGTTGGTGTCCTGTAAAACTATACCCAGAGAGCGTCGAAGGTCGCTTTTTTTAATTTTATTGATGTTGATACCGTCATATCTTATCTTACCGTCGGCTATGTCGTAGAAGCGGTTAATGAGGTTGGTGATGGTTGTCTTGCCTGCACCTGTGGCACCGACAAAGGCTACCTTCTGACCCGGCTCAGCGTAAAGAGTGATGTTTTTGAGGACGGTCTTTTCGGGCACGTAGCCGAAATCCACATCAAACATTCTTACCTCGCCTTTAAGCTCCGTGTAGGAAACGGTGCCGTCGGAGTGGGGATGCTTCCACGCCCACATACCTGTGTGCTCGAGAGTTTCGGTGATTTCTCCGTTTTCTTTTTTAGCGTTGACCAGGGTTACATAGCCCTCATCCTGTTCGCCTTCAGTGTCGAGAACCTCAAAGATTCGTTTGGCGCCTGCCATAGCCATAACTACAGAGTTAAGCTGCTGCGAGACCTGATTTACGGGCATTGTAAAGGATTTCGAATAGCCGAGGAAGGTGGCTACTGAGCCTGCTGTCAGAGAGAAAATACTCATAAAGCCCTTTTCGGGGAAGACTCCCTGAGATGTCATAACTGCCAGGAAGCAGCCTGCTATGGCGAGAATCACATACTGGAGATGACCGAGGTTATTATTGATGGGGCCGAGCATATTTACGAACTTGTTTGCTGAGTAGGCATTTCCGAAAAGCTCTTCGTTTTTTTCGTCGAACTCAGCTTTTGTCTTGTCCTCGTGGCAGAAAACCTTGATAACCTTCTGTCCCGTTATCATTTCCTCGATGTAGCCGTTCACATCACCGAGGGACTGCTGCTGTTTGATAAAGAATTTACCGCTGTTGCCTGCTACCTTGCCTGTTACGGTAATCATACAGAAAATGCAGATGATAACAACCAAAAGCAGAGGAATACTTTCCGCTACCATAGCAATAAAGGTGGAAACGATGGTTACTATGGAGGAGATAACCTGAGGAAGGGTCATGGAAATCATCTGACGGAGGGTATCGATGTCGTTTGTGTAGCGGCTCATAATGTCGCCGTGGCTGTTTGTATCGAAATATTTTATGGGCAGGGTCTGCATGTGAGCGAACATCTCGTCACGGATTTTCTTCAGCACGGACTGTGCCACTACTACCATAATTCTGTTCTGTGCGAAGGTGGCGACGATACCGATAAGAAAAATACCTGCCATTTTCATCAGAGTGGCTATAAAGGGGCCGAAGTCCGTAGATCCGCTTTCGAGCATCGGTGTGATATGGTCGTCGATGACAGCACCTACGAAGCGGGAAGAAAAGATGGTGGCTATACTCGAAAGGAAGATGCACAGCACTACTACTGCTAAAAGGATTTTTTGTTTAGCACCAAGATAGGAGAGGATGCGCTTAATAACCTTAAAGTCGAGCTTTTCACCCTTCATTCTTATGGGTGTACCGCCGTGTCTGCCCATAGGGGGCATTTTACCCGGTGGCGGCATTTTTCCCTGTGCGGGACGGTGATTACTCATTATCTTCTCCTCCTTTCATCTGTGAGAGATAAACCTCACGGTAAATTTCGCTGCTTGCGAGAAGCTCCTCGTGATTTCCGAATGCAGATACCTTGCCGTCGTCGAGTACGATGATTTTATCTGCTCCCTCGATGGAGGAAATACGCTGGGCAATGATGATTTTGGTGGTTTCGGGAATGTATTCTTTGAATGCCTGTCTGATGAGGGCGTCGGTTTTGGTGTCTACAGCACTGGTTGAGTCGTCCAGAATGAGGATTTTTGGCTTTTTCAGCAGAGAACGTGCGATACATATTCTCTGCTTCTGTCCGCCTGAGACATTGGTACCGCCCTGCTCGATGTAGGTGTCGTAGCCCTCCTCCATTTCTCTGATGAAGGGGTCTGCCTGAGCCAGTTTGCACGCCTCGATCATTTCTTCGTCGGTGGCGTTTTCGTTACCCCAGCGGAGATTATCCTTTATGGTACCTGAGAAGAGAACATTTTTCTGCAGTACCATAGCAACCTCGTTTCTGAGGGTGTCGAGATCATATTCTATTACGTCTCTTCCGCCTACCTTGACCGCGCCTTCGGTAACATCGTAGAGACGGGGAATAAGCTGAACGAAGGAGGTTTTTGACGAGCCGGTGGAGCCGATGATGCCTACGGTTTCGCCGCTGTTTATTTTTATGTTCACATCTCTGAGACAGAGCTTACTTTTATCTGAGGAGTAGCTGAAGCCTGCACCGATGAACTCTATGCTTCCGTCGGTAACCTCTGTGACAGCGTTTTCGGGGCTGTGAAGGTCGCTCTTTTCGTCGAGAACCTCGCACACTCTTTCGCCGGAAGCGCGGGACATGGTGAGCATAACGAAAATCATAGAAAGACTCATCAGGTTCATCAGAATCT
>CALCHE010000175.1 GCA_937901145.1 uncultured Clostridia bacterium | reverse complement strand
TATATTCCTGTGCTCTCACAAGTGCTGAAACTGATACATCAGCAATTATCAGCGGAGTAGCTTGTGATCTTTCACACAGAAAAAGCGGTCTCGGAAAAAAGACGGTGCTTTCTCTTGCTGAGGAGCTTAAAAATGAAAACAAAGACGTATATGTTATTGCGCTTAATGAAAGTGCAGAAGGTTTTTATGAGCATATAGGCTTTGAATTTACAGAAAAAATTTCTTTTATTGAAAGGAAGTAAAAATGTTTACTTTTACAGATAAAGTCACAGAGATTTCCGATAAAGCTCTCGTTATGGCTAAAACGGAGTTTGAAACGATAGATTCGATTACAGAATATAATCAAAGAAAAATGCTTAAGGCGTTTATTGATAACGGTGTGAGTGAAAATGTATTTGCTGAAAGCACAGGTTACGGCTACGGCGACAGAGGAAGAGAAATAATCGACCGGGTATTTGCTCAGGCTGTAGGTGCTGAAGATGCTATTGTAAGACATAATTTTACCTGCGGAACTCATACACTCACTGTTGCTCTTTTCGGTATCCTCCGTCCAGGTGATACTATGCTTTGCGTGTCAGGGAGTCCCTACGACACTATTCAACCTGTTATAGGTATATCAAACAGCGAGAAAAATATGGGTTCGCTGGCTGACTACGGTGTAAAATATGAAGAGATAGATCTTAAAGATGATAAGCTCGACTACGAAGCTATCGCTGAGCGCGTAAAAAAAGGCAATATAAAAATGGTTTATATTCAGCGCTCCCGAGGTTATAAGCTTCGCCATTCTCTTTCTGTGGCAGAAATTAAAGAGGTGGTCGACATTACTAAGAAGTATTCAGATGCTGTGGTTATGGTTGATAACTGCTATGGTGAATGGACAGAAAAAATAGAGCCTACTGATGTCGGTGCAGATATTATCGCAGGCTCTCTCATTAAAAATCCCGGTGGCGGTATAGCTAAAACAGGCGGATACATCGCAGGTAAGAAAGAATGTGTTGAGCTTTGTGCGTACAGACTAACTACTCCAGGTTTAGGTAAAGAGGTTGGAGCTACTCTCGGTCAGAGCAGAGATTTATTTATGGGTATATTCAATGGACCTCATGTAGTCGGTGAAGCGCTTAAAACAGCTGCTTTTACATCTGCACTCTTTACTCTTATGGGCTTTGATCCTACACCGGCAGTCGGTGAGACAAGACACGATATTATTCAGGCTGTCAGACTTCGTGAGGAAAAGAATCTTATTGCTTTTTGTCAAGGACTTCAGAAGGGTGCACCTGTTGATTCCTTTGTTACTCCTGAACCCTGGGAGATGCCCGGCTATGACAGCAAGGTTATTATGTCTGCGGGTGCTTTCACTTTAGGCTCATCTATTGAGCTTTCTGCTGATGCACCTCTCCGTGAGCCCTTTGCAGTATGGCTACAGGGAGGACTGAACTTCCACAGCGCTAAAGTAGCAGTTATGTTTGCTGCACAGGAGGTTCTCAAGGTTAATAATATCGAGGAATGATAATATGAATAAAAACTTCAAAGGCTTTGATCCTGACGGATTTATGCTTTTAGAAATTAATAAATTCAATGACAGTAAAGAATTTTATGAAACGGTAAAAGAGGATATAAAAAGTAAGATCATTACTCCTATGAGACAGCTTGCTCTCGATCTGAGTGAGGAGCTTTTGACTGTCGATGAAAAAATGGTGCTTATTCCGACTAAAATGGTGTCAAGAATAAGAAGGGACACACGTTATTCGAAAAATAAAGAGATGTACCGCTCTAATGTATGGTGTATGTTCATGCGTAATAAGCATGAGTGGAGATTTATGCCTTGTATGTGGTTCGAGGTTTTTCCTGACAGCTATTCATACGGTGTTGGTTTGTTTCATGCTCAGCCCTCAGATCTTGAGGTGTTCCGAAAATATTTCGCTGAAAATCAGAAGGATTTCAGATATGCATTAAGACAGATG
Source organism: uncultured Clostridia bacterium (assembly GCA_937901145.1). GTDB lineage: Bacteria > Bacillota > Clostridia > Oscillospirales > Acutalibacteraceae > UBA6857. Next base: position 42,931 of record CALCHE010000175.1, on the reverse strand, counting down.
GATGTCGTCGGAGCTATGCCATATGTTGATACTTTCAAAAAATATAAACCCGGTGCAGAAGAAATTGATGAAGATATCAGAAATTACTACAATTCACGATATTTTCTATTTTCCTATACGGGTACTGATATGAAGAAGCTTTTTGACGGTTCAATCGAGAAAGAGTTGATCTACGCTATAAGAGCTTTTACTCCTATGTATAAATTTTTACTCAATGTTACTGATGAAATCTACGAAAAAGGAGAATAATTATGAATTCCTATCTCTATCTTAAAAGTGGCTCAGACATCAGAGGTACTGCAGTTGCTACTGAAAATGGAGAGGTCGAACTTACAGATGAAGCTGTATTCAGAATTACTGTCGCGTTCTGTCGTTGGCTTGATGAAAAAGGCTATTCAGGTAAAAGAATAGCTGTAGGACACGACTCCAGAATATCAGCCGAAAGAATAAAAAAGAACGTAATAAAAGGTCTCTCACAGTTCGGCAAGGAGATTTATGATTGCTCTTATGCATCTACACCTGCGATGTTTATGACTACAGTAGATGCAGACTGTGTTGCTTCTGTGCAGATAACAGCCAGTCATCATCCCTTCGATAAAAACGGTCTGAAATTCTTTACCGTTGACGGTGGACTTAATCCCGAGGATATTGAGCGTATACTCATTCTCGCTGAAGAAGATATCGAAATCAAGGATGCTGAAGCTGATATAATCAGTGCAGATTTTATGTCTGTTTACGCCAAAAGACTCAGAGAAATGATAAAAAACGGTGTTAATGCCGATAATTACGAAAAACCTCTCGAAGGATTCCGTATTGTAGTTGATGCAGGTAACGGTGTAGGCGGTTTTTATGCTACCGATGTTCTTGAGCCTTTAGGTGCAGATATAACAGGAAGCCAGTTCCTCGAAAAAGACGGTATGTTTCCGAATCACACTCCGAACCCTGAAAATAAAGAGGCGATGAAGGCTATATGCGATGCAACTGTCAGAAACAATGCTGACCTTGGTATAATTTTTGATACAGATGTTGACAGAGCCGGGTGCGTCGATGAAAACGGAAAAGAAATAAATCGTAACCGTCTTGTCGCTCTAGCTTCACTTATAGCTCTCGAAAACTGTGAAGGTGGCACCATAGTTACTGACAGTGTCACATCTACAGGTCTCACTAAGTTTATAAACAGCTATCTTGGCGGTGTTCATTTGAGATTTAAGCGCGGATACAGAAACGTAATCAACAAACAGCTCAGTCTCGAAAAGGAAGGAGTTTCATGTCCTCTGGCTATGGAAACATCGGGACATGCAGCATTCAAAGAAAATTTTTATCTTGATGACGGGGCATACCTTATTACAAAAATTATAATTAAAATGGCTCAGATGGGCAAAGAAGGTAAAAAACTCGATTCACTGATTTCTTCACTCAAGGATCCTGCTGAAGCTCTCGAAATCCGCTTTAAAATTAAGGAATCAGATTTCAGATCATACGGTCTTGATGTTATAAGTAAGCTTGAAAAATACGCTGAAAATAAAGAAGGATGGCGTGTTGCTGATGACAACTACGAGGGAATCAGAGTTTACTTTGACAGTGAAGACATCAAAGGCTGGTTGCTTCTTCGTCTGAGCGTACACGACCCTATAATGCCTCTCAATGTTGAAAGTGATATTGAAGGCGGAGTCGATAAAATCATCAGAGAATTTTATTCGTTTATCAAAGATTTTGCAGGACTTGACCTTTCAGTTATAACGAATATACTATGATTTAAAGGAGGTTTAACTATGAAAAATGAAAATGAACAGCTTGTGAGAAAAACATCTGTTGGCGGACAGGCTCTTATCGAAGGAATCATGATGATGCATCCTAAGGGTAAAGCGGCTGTTTCTGTCCGTACACCTGACGGTGAGATTGATACAGAAATGCTTGAGGTAAAGCATATAAAGGATAAAATCAAATTTTTGGGTTGGCCGCTCATACGAGGTATCGTGAACTATGTCGAATCAATGATGTTCGGATACAAGTGTCTGATGATTTCTGCTGAAAAATCGGGACTTGAGGATATTGAAAATGAGGAGAATTCTTCTAAACTCGACAAATGGCTTAACGATCACCTTAACAAAAAAGTTCTGGGTGTTATTACAGCTATAGCTTCCGTTCTCGGTGTCGGACTTGCTTTTCTTCTTTTCTTTTATCTTCCTACCATTGTTGTAGATTTTATAAACAAATTAGCAGGAGAGAGTCTGACGAATTTCAGGGCTCTTTTCGAAGGTATAATCCGAATGGCCATTTTTGTGGCTTATATCGCTCTGGTATCTCTGATGAAGGACATAAAGCGCACTTTTATGTATCACGGAGCGGAACATAAAACAATATTCTGCTATGAAAAAGGACTCGATCTTACGGTTGAAAATGTAAAAAAGATGTCAAGATTTCATCCAAGATGTGGCACCAGCTTTATATTTGTAATTATTATTATCAGTGTTATTATTTCCTCTGCCATATCTGTTGCTTTCCCTGAGCTTCGCAATCAGACTGTGGTGTGGATGGCTGTTAAGCTTCTTATTCTTCCTATTGTAACAGGTCTTAGCTATGAGTTTATCAGATATGCAGGCAAGCACGATAACGTTCTGGTGAAAATTTTAGCTGCCCCCGGCCTTTGGATGCAGAAGCTTACAACCAAGGAGCCTGATGATGATATGATTGAGATCGCACTTGCTTCATTCAAGGCGGTTATCGATGATGAGGACGAATAAGTATGACTCTGAATGAGCTTTATAAAAATTCATCTGAAAAACTACATAATATCGAAAACGGAGCTACTGATGCCAGAATAATAATCAAAAAAGTAATGAGTGTTACAGATACTGATTTTTTCATTTTCGGAAACTGTGTAGTTGACGATAAGCATATCAAGACAGTCGAATCTATGGTGCAAGAGAGACTGTCGGGTATCCCTGTTCAGTACATAATAGGAGAGTGGGATTTTTACGGTAACACGTTCACAGTCAATGAAAATGTTCTCGTTCCCAGACCTGAAACTGAAATTCTTTGTGAATATGTAATCAGTTGTCTTAAGGATAAAAATAATCCTGTTGTTGCTGATTTATGCTCAGGGAGCGGTTGTATCGGTATCACAGTTAAAAATGAAATCAGTTCAGCTGATGTTACTATGGTGGAAAAGTCTCCTGAAGCTGCATCGGTCTGCAGAGAAAACATCGTCAATATTCTCGGTGAAGATCAGACTAAGCTTATTATCGGAGATATATTTTATCCTGAAAAACTCGGAATTTCCGCTTCGTTTGATGTTATTATTTCTAATCCTCCATACATAAAATCATCTGAGATTCCTTCTCTTCAGCCCGAGGTCCTTCTTGAACCGAAAATGGCGCTTGACGGTGGCGAGGACGGACTGGATTTTTATCGCTTGATGGCTGAGAAGTGGACTGAATATCTTGCTGATGAAGGTGTGTTCGCTTTCGAATGCGGTGAAGAGCAGGCTGATGATATCAGGTTTTTGCTCGAAGAAAAAGGATTTGATGTACATTTTGTAAAAGATTACAGTGATATCGACAGATTTGTTATAGGAAAGAGGCGTAAAATATGATATTTGATTTAATACGTGACGGATTATCTTTTGATCTGATAATCAATCTGATGGTAAGAGTATTTGTGATATTCTGCGTGCTTCCCATTCACGAGTTTGCTCATGCTTTTGTGGCTCATAAGCTCGGAGATGATACGGCGAGACTTTCAGGTAGAATGACAACTAATCCTCTCGCACACATCGACCCGATAGGTGCACTTATGATTATTCTTGCAGGCTTCGGTTATGCTAAGGCAGTGCCTGTGAATATCCGTAATTTTAAAAAAAGAAAGCCTTATATGGCTCTTACTGCTTTGGCAGGACCTGTTTCAAATATTATTATGGCCTTCATATTTATGTTTGTTGGTTTGCTTTTACAGGTAAAAGTCGGAGTCGTTGAAGGAAGCTTTGTGTACTACATCGTAGTATTTATGATCACTGCGGCACAGATAAATATTTCTCTCGCTGTGTTCAATCTTCTTCCTATTCCTCCTCTTGACGGCTCGAGAATATTCAGTCTTATTATTCCTGATAAGTATTACTACACTATAATGCAATATGAAAGATATATTGTTTACGGTGTTCTTGCTCTTGTATTTTTCGGTGTACTCGACGGACCGATAAACTTGCTTTCAGATCTTTTATTTGATTTGATTTTTAATATCGCATCTTTGCCTCTCGACATCTGATAAATGGTGAAAAATGGAAAAAATACAGTATAAAATTGATGTTTTTGAAGGGCCTATGGATCTTCTTCTGCATCTGATAAACAAACACAAACTTAATATCAATGACATTCCTATTTTTGAGCTCGTGGAGCAATATACGGATTATGTGCGTCAGATGAAGGAAGCTGATATGGAAATCGCCAGCGAATTCCTGGAAATGGCAGCAAGACTGGTATACATAAAATCCGTATCTCTTCTTCCTGTTTACGATGAAGCTGAAGAGCTTAAAAGGGAGCTTTCGGGTGAACTTATCGAGTACAGAGACTGCAAGATTATGGCAGGAAAAATAGCTGAACAGGCAAACGGCTTCGATTACTTTTACAGGGAACAGATGAAAATTGAATCGGATAAAAAGTATGAGCGACTTCACGAAAGTGAAGATCTTTTCAGATTTTATCTTTCAGCTGTGGGTAAAGGTAAAAGAAAATTGCCTCCTCCGATGGAAGCGTTTACTGCTATCGTTTCAAAGAAAATAGTATCTGTTGCTTCTCGTATAGGCGGTATATATCACAAGTTCCGTAACAGAGGAAAGCGCAGATTCAGTGATTTTTTTGCTGATGCTTCATCGCGATCGGAAATGGTTGCCACCTTTCTTGCTATGCTCGAGCTTATTAAAGCAAATAAAATAAAGGTTGACGATGAGAACGGTCAGCTTAATGTCACAGTATCTGAGGATACAGATATGAATGATACCGACTTCGTAAGTGATTTTGAAGAAGGTAGTGAAAATATAAATGAATCGGACGGTGAAAACAATGGATAAAAAACTTGTAGCTACTCTCGAGGCTATACTTTTCGCTGTCGGTGAACCTACCGAAATTTCAAAAATATCTCAGGCTCTGTGTGTTGATGAAATTATCGTAGAAGAGGCACTTACAGTTCTTAAAACAAGATATAACAAAGAGGATTCAGGTATTTGTCTTCTGAAGCTTGAGGATAAATATCAGCTTTGCTCAAAAATGGAATTCGCTGAAAGCATAAGAAAGATAATTGAAGTGAAAAAGAATGCACCTCTTTCTCAGGCGGCCTTTGAGGTGCTTGCTATTATTGCGTACAACCAACCTGTTACTAAAGCTTTTGTCGAACAGATCAGAGGAGTTGACTGCTCAGCAGTAATTTCAAATCTCTGCCAGAAATCTCTTATTGAAGAAAAAGGCAGACTTGATTTACCGGGCAGACCGCTTATATACGGAACCACTCCTGAATTCCTCAGATGCTTCTGTATTTCTTCACTCGAAGAACTGCCTCCTTTACCTAAAACAGATGCAGAAAATGAAGAAACAGTAAAAAATAGTGAATCTGATGAAGAGATTTCAAATTAAAGGTTGACGAAATCTTAATTTTGAGGTAACATATAAACGAAGAATTATGAAAGGGTGAGAATGTGACAGGATTTCAGATTTTTTTGTTGGTTATACTCGGAATAGTTTTGTTTTTTGTGGCTGTTCTTTCAGTGCCTGTCAGAGTTACTCTCGCTTATGATGATAAAATCCGCGTAGCAGTTAAATATCTCTTTATTAAAATAAATATTTTACCTGTTGGACCGAAAAAAGAGAAAAAAAATAAAGCTCCAAAAAAAGCAAAAGAGCCAAAACCGCCTAAGGAAGAAAAAGCTGACGATTCTCCGAAGGAGAAAAAAACTAACCCTATTCTTGAAATGGTAAAGGCTAACGGTCACGACGGTATGCTTACGGTTATCTCTAATCTCGGTAAGGTTCTCGGTACATACGGCGGAAAGCTTTTTAAAAGTATCGTTTTTGAAAGAATTGATCTTAATATTACTGTAGGCACAGGCGATTCTGCGGCTACAGCTATCAAATACGGACAGATGTGTCAGAAGGTTTTCCCGGTAATGGGATTTATTTGCTCTAATAATCTCGTTCGCAAGTATGACATTAATGTAGAGCCGGATTTCCTCGCGAATAAAACCGAGGGTAGTTTCTACTGTGATATGAAAATCTGTATCAGAAAGATTATCAATTCTACAGTGGGTATGGTTGTAAGATTAATTTTCAAGGTAGTTGTTAAATTTATAACAGGTGCCAAGAAGAATAATAAAGAAAACGAAGATACAAATGTACAAACAATGAAAGGATGATATATAATGGCAGAAAAATCAGCAGGTGCTATCCTCTCTTCAACAATTGAAAAAATCCGTGATCTTGTAGACACAAGCACAATTATCGGTGAAGCAATTTACGCAGAAGGTGGCACAACAATTATTCCCGTTTCCAAAGTTACATACGGATTCGCTTCAGGCGGTGCAGACTTCCCCTCAAAGGGCTCTAAAGAACTTTTCGGCGGTGGCGGCGGTGCAGGTGTCACCATTACTCCTGTTGCTTTCCTTGTTATTAACGGTGGAGAAGTAACTCTTAAGCATATCACAGCTTATGATAATGCTGCTGAAAGAGTTGTTAACCTTGTACCCGAAATGTTCGACAAGGTAACAGGTCTTATGAACAAAACCAAGAAAGAAGTTCCTGAGGTTACTGAATAAGTTCGGTATCATAACGGATTATATTAATTTAAATACAACCGCCTGCATATAATTTTATTGGCAGGTGGTTGCTTTGTTAATTAAAAAGATTATTTTTTCTGCGTTTTCTCTGCTGATATTAACTTCATCGGTTCAGTTTTCATACGGATTGGACATCAGTGCAGAGTGTGCAGTGGTGATTAATGCGGAAACAAAGGAAATAATTTATCAAAAAAATGCCTTCAGAAAACATTCTATGGCGAGCACAACAAAGATAATGACGAGCATTCTTGCTGTTGAGTCAGGAAAAATGTCTGATAGAGTTACAGTGACTCAGGATGCTTTGACGGAAGGATCTTCGATAGGTCTTAAAAGCGGCTATATACTAACGTTGGAATCTTTGGTCTACGGTATGATGCTCGAATCGGGCAATGATGCTGCAAATGCCTGTGCGCTTTATCTTGCAGATGATTATGAAAGCTTTTCTTATATGATGAATCTGAAAGCTGATGAAATCGGTATGACTGATACAAATTTTGTCACACCGTCAGGGCTCGATGATACTGCTCATTATTCTACGGCTTATGATATGGCACTGCTCGGAGCATATAGCATCAGTAATCCGATTTTCAGAGAAATCTGCTCTGAAAAAATACGTAAGATCAGACTCATTAAGCCGGATATAGAGGTAACTTTTTCTAATCACAATAAACTGCTGGGTTCTTGCGAAGGTGTTTTCGGCATAAAGACAGGCTTTACCAAAAAAAGCGGCAGATGTCTTGTGTCCGCCTGTGAAAGAGACGGTGCTACACTCGTTTGCGTAACACTCAACGCCGGTGATGACTGGAATGATCATCGTAAGCTTTATGATGAGGCGTTCAGCGAATTAAACAAGGTAACTTTTAAATTTTCGGACTTTTCAAGTGTAAGAGTATACGGTTCGGACGATGACAGTGTCGGAGTTTATTGTGATGAATACACTTTGCATTATATTGAAGACTCGGATGTAACAGAACAGGTAATTATGCCTGAAATTATATATGCTCCGATAAAATCCGATGAAATAATCGGAAAAGTAAATTATTATTCGGGAGAAAACCTGATACATACATCGTATATTTATTCGGCCGACGATATTCCGGCTTCTGAGGAAACATATAAAGAGGAAAACTCTCTTTTTGATTTAATAAGGAACATATTTATAAACTGAAAGGAAGATAATTATGACAGACGGTAAAGTCAGGCTTCAGAAATATTTAGCTGAGTGCGGTGTAGCTTCGCGCAGAAAGAGTGAAGAACTCATCGAACAGGGTGCAGTGCGTGTTAACGGACAGGTTGCCAGCATCGGTGACAAGATTAACCCTAAAAGCGATACAGTCACCGTTAAAGGGAAAAAGATAATTAAGCAGAAAAACCACACGTACATCATGCTTCACAAGCCAAGAGGCTTCATCACAACAATGAGCGACGAACGTGACAGAAAATGTGTAGCTGAGCTTATAAAGGATGTTCCCGGCAGAGTCTATCCGGTAGGAAGACTTGACAGAGACAGTGAAGGTATGCTTCTTTGCACCAACGACGGTGAGTTCGCCAATGCAATGACACATCCGAGAAAACATGTTTCTAAAACCTACCGTGTCACCGTAAGACCGACTATCACTCAGGAACAGATTACCGAACTCACAACAGGTATAGTTATCGACGACAGAATGACAGCCCCTGCAGAAATCCGTGTGGTTACCAGAGAAGAGGGCAGAGTAGTTCTTGAAATAATTCTTTATGAAGGACGAAACAGACAGATCAGAAAAATGTGTGAAGCTGTCGGACTTGAAGTTGCACGTCTTAAGAGAACAGCAGTAGGTTCGGTGAAATTAGGTATGCTTAAGCAGGGCGATTGGCGCGATCTCACTGAGGACGAAGTCAGAAAACTGATGATAGCTGCCGGCATGGAAAGAAAGAAGAAATAATTATGATATTTTTTAAAAATGAAACACTTACCGATAAGGTTGTGAAATTCACTGCATTAGAGGACGAAACTTACAGCGGATATTGTCTTATGAAAACGGATGATAATACAGCCGATGTTTATGAGCTTGAATTCGATGCAGACAAGCCCTATTTAGTCGAAGGCTTGCTCCGTACTGCCTATAATTTTGCTTCTCTGAAAAATATTTATATGGGCAAATGCTCTTGTGCTAATATATATGAATTTCTCGAAAAAATGAACTTTGAGAAAACTAATGGAGTATATATCAATGATATTCCGTCGATTCTGATGGGATCATGCTGTAAATAAGAAAAAACATAGATTTTATTTGACAAAAATAGTAAAACAATATATAATTATAAAGATATACTAAATAAAATTTTTCTGCTGCGGAGGAAACTCAGATGATTAAAAGTATGACCGGCTTCGGCAGAGCCCAGGAAACAATTGACGGTATGAATATTACCGTAGAAATGAAAAGCGTAAACCACAGATATTTCGATTTTTCTTCCAGAGTGCCCCGTGTATACGGCTTTCTCGAAGAAAAACTTAAATCTTATATTCAGTCCTATGTTTCTCGCGGAAAACTTGAATGCTATGTACAGATTGAAACTCTTGAGATTGAGGATTGTGTCGTATCCGTAAATCATTCTCTTGCCTCAGGGTACATAGATGCATTAAAGGAGCTTTCTGAGAAATATGAGCTTCCCGATGATATAACCGTAAGCTCAGTAGCTAAGTACCATGATATTTTCTCGGTACATAAAACCGATGCTGATGAAGAAAGAATATGGAACGCTGTCAGAACAGTTACCGATAAAGCTCTCACTTCTTTCGTTTCCATGAGAGAGAAAGAAGGCGAAAAGCTCAAGGCTGACATTCTTTCTCGCTGTGATATCATTCTCGAAAATGTGAAATTTATCGAAGAACGTTCACCTCAGACTGTCGCTGAATACAATAACAAGCTTCTCGAGAGGATGAAAAACGTTCTCGGCGATGTACAGGTAGACGAGCAGAGACTTCTTACCGAGGCAGCAATTTACGCAGATAAAATAGCTGTAGCTGAGGAAACGGTCAGACTCAGAAGTCACATCGAACAGATGCACGAATTTATGGATAGCGAAATCGCCATCGGCAGAAAAACTGATTTCCTTATTCAGGAGTTTAATCGTGAAGCAAATACTATCGGTTCAAAGGCTCAGGATGTTGAGATCGCACGAAAGGTAATCGATATCAAAGCGGAAATCGAAAAAATCCGTGAACAGGTACAGAATATAGAATAATCGGTGAATGAAATGAAGTTGATAAATATTGGTTTCGGAAATATGATAAATGCGCAGAGACTTGTTGCTATTGTCAGTCCTGATTCTGCTCCTATAAAAAGAATAATTCAGGAATGCAAAGAGAGAGGAACACTTATCGATGCTACTCAGGGTAGAAGAACCAGAGCGGTAATAATTATGGATAGCGACCATGTAATACTCACATATCTTCAGTGTGAAACTGTTGCCAACCGTCTCGATTCCGAGCAGGATGAAATATGTGAGGAGGATGCAAGTTATGAATAAAGGTTTACTATTTGTAGTTTCTGCTCCTTCAGGTTGCGGTAAAGATACGGTTATTTCCAGGGTTCTCGAAAAAATGGAAGGTGAAGCTTTTCTTTCAGTTTCTATGACTACGAGACAGATGAGACCGGGAGAAATTGACGGAGTTAATTACTATTTTATTTCCGTGGATGAATTCAGAGAAAATATCAGTAAAGGCGAAATGCTTGAATACACATGCTACGGTGATAATTTTTACGGCACACCGATCGGTCCTGTAAAAAAGCTTCTCAATGAAGGTAAAACAGTTTTTCTTATTATCGAAGTCGAAGGCGGCAGAAATGTTAAAAAGGTTTTTCCTGAAGCCAAGAAAATTTTCATAATACCGCCTTCACTTGAAGTTCTGGAAAAACGACTCAGAAACCGCGCAACTGACAGCGATGAAGCTATCTGTGCGAGATTAAGAATTGCTGAGACTGAGCTTCGCAGAGCATACGAATACGATTATATCGTAGAAAATGATGTTCTTGAGGATGCAGTCAGTGATGTAATGTCAATAATAAGAGCTGAACAGCTCAAAATTAAAAATATGCAAAATAAATTAAGAGAGGTAAATAAAAATGCTTAATCCCGATTTAAGAAACTTACTTAAAGACAATACAAGCCGCTACTCAGTTGTAACTGCTGTAGCTAAAAGAGCCAGAGAAATTTCAGAAACACCTGATCTTAACGAAAAATGCGGAACAGAAAAACCTGTTTCATTTGCTCTCGATGAGTTCCTCAGCGGTAAGCTTGAAATCTGTGAACCCGAGGAAATAAGAAATATATAATTTTTAAGGATGTGAAATGATATGAAACAGTTTCTTGCGTGTGTTGCCATAGAAAATGTTGCATATCATTTTGACATTCTTTACGGATATACAGTGCCTGAGGAGCTGAAAAATACCGTCAGTAAAGGTAGCCGAGTTTTTGTTCCTTTCGGAAAGGGTAAAAATGTAAAAAGACAGGGGATTGTGTTTTCTTTCGAAGAAGCTGATGAGAACAAAAGCTATAAAAGCATTGAGTCTGTTCTGGATGATTCGGAAATTATCACTGATGAAATGCTTGACATTGCTGTTTTTCTCAAAGAACGTACTTTCTGTACTTTTTTCGAAGGAATAAAAGTGCAGATTCCCTCCGGTCTTAATTTCAAAACATCGGTACGGTATTTTGCTGTTTCGAGAGGGGGTATGCCTGCTCTTTCGGAAGTTGAAAAGCAAGTTTACGAATATATGCTTTCTTTTGACGGATTTCTTACCAAAAAAGAAGTGTATACCTCTTTAGGCTATTCTCAGCACTGTGACATAGTCGAAACATTGACGGCAAAAAAACTGCTGATAAAGGACTATGATGCCGTAAGAAATTCTAAGGATGCTACGGTAAAAAATGCGAGACTGATTTACAGCGAATCTGAAATATATGAAAAATTTCCTAAGCTTACTCCGAAGCAGAAAAGCGTAATAAAGGTGCTTTCTGATGTGGGTACAGCTGCTATCAAAGAGCTTTGTTATTTTACCGGAGTGACACCATCTGTTATTACAAATCTCGAAAAGAAGGGGATCATTGAAATATCAGATATAACTGTTTACCGTATTCCAGAGTCAAGTGTAACATATAAAAAAGCTAAAGATGATATAATTCTAACAGAAAAACAGAAGATGGCTTTCGATAATCTATATCGTCAGTATAAAACTGATGGTGGGGTTAGTCTTCTATATGGAATTACAGGTAGCGGAAAAACCTCAGTTTTTCTTTCTCTTATTGATAAGGTCATTTCTGACGGAAAACAGGTAATCGTTATGGTGCCTGAAATTTCGTTGACTCCTCAGATGATGGCACTTTTCAGGGGAAGATATGGCTCGGAGGTAGCCATTTTCCATAGTGCACTTTCGGTCGGTGAACGCCGTGATGAATATAAAAGAGTTAAAGACGGTCTGGTAAAAATAGCTATCGGCACACGTTCGGCAGTTTTTGCTCCTTTTGAAAATCTTGGTCTTATCGTAATAGATGAAGAGCATGAGCATACTTATAAATCAGAAAGCTCGCCGCGCTACCATACTGCAGATGTAGCCAAATTCCGTGCAAAGAGACATGATGCTTTACTTTTACTCTCTTCTGCAACACCTTCCGCTGAATCTTACTCTAATGCTAATAGAGGTGTATATTCTCTTAATGTGCTGGATGAAAGGTATGGCAGTGCTGTTCTTCCTGATGTTGAAATCGTCGATATGAAGCTTGAAAGGCAAAAGGGAAACAGATACAGCATAAGCTCACGTCTGCTTGAACTTATGGAAAAGAATCTTAATGATAAGAAGCAGACAATTCTTCTCATTAACCGCAGAGGCTATAATACTTTTGCGGCTTGTGACAGCTGTTCGAGTGTCGTTACCTGCCCGTACTGCAGTATTTCTATGACGTATCATAACGCTAACAACCGTCTGATGTGTCATTACTGCGGATATTCGGCGCCTTTTACGAGAGTTTGCCCTAAATGCGGTAAGGATGACGTCAGATACGCCGGATACGGCACACAGCGTATAGAAGAAGAAATTTCGGAGCTTTTGCCCACAGCCAGAGTCCTTCGTATGGATACTGATACCGCCGGAACAAGAAATAGCTTTGAGCAGAGACTTATTGATTTCGGTGAAGGTAAATACGATATTATGCTCGGAACACAGATGGTTGCTAAAGGTCTTAATTTCGAGGATGTTACCCTCGTAGGCGTTATAAATGCTGACCAACAGCTTAATAATGATGACTACAGAAGTCAGGAAAGAACCTTCGATCTTTTGACTCAGGTAGTAGGCAGATCAGGACGCGGAAAACATAAAGGTATCGCTCTGATACAGACCTCAGAGCCACAGCATCACGTAATCAGACTTGCCCAGAAACAGGATTTTCCGGGCTTCTTCGATACGGAAATCGGAATCAGAAAATCAATGATTTATCCGCCGTACTGTGATATATGCTCGGTGCTTTTTGTAAGTACTGACGAAGTAAAAGCTCTTAACTGTTCTAAAGTTTTTCTCGAAGAGCTTAAAATATGCACTTCAGAAAAATATAAAGATGTGAAAATTATTGTTCTCGGACCTATGCCGCCGAGAATTTCGAAAATAAGTAATAAATTCAGATACAGGATTATAATCAAATGCAGAAACAATCAGAGGTTCAGAGCGATGATGAAAGAACTGATCATTAAATTCGGCAAAGATTCACGGTTCAGTGCTGTCACTGTCGCCACTGATATTAATCCTGAAAATCTCTATTAAGTGAGGTAATAATTATGGCTATAAGAAAAATAGTTACAGTAGGGGATCCTGTTTTAAGAAAAACAAGTCGCCCCGTCGAAAGATTCAATGAAAAGCTCTGGGAGCTTCTTGACGATATGAAGGAGACAATGTATAAGGCAGACGGTGTCGGTCTGGCGGCAGTGCAGGTAGGCGTTTTGAGACGCGTGGTACTTGTAGATGTAGGTGACGGATTGCTTGAACTTATTAATCCTGAAATAGTTGAAACCAAGGGTGAATATGAGGATGTGGAAGGCTGTCTTTCCGTACCCGGACAAAACGGTATGGTGAAAAGACCTGAATACTGCAAAATAAGAGCGCAGAACAGAAAAGGTGTCTGGCGCTTTTATGAGGGTGAAGGACTTAAGGCGAGATGCTTCTGTCATGAGATAGATCATCTTGACGGTGTGCTTTATACTGATAAGCAGATTAAGGAGCTTACAGCTGAGGAAATCAAAAGAATGAGAGAAGAGGACTGATAATATGCGTATAGCTTTTATGGGAACACCGGATTTTTCTGTCGATTGTTTGAAGGCATTAGCTGCTTCTGAGCACGAAATAGTAGGTGTTTTCTGTCAGCCGGACAAGCCTGTAGGCAGAAAACAGGAGCTTACACCTCCAGATGTAAAGGTCGAAGCCCTTAAGCACGGACTCGAAGTTTTTCAGCCTGTTTCACTCAGAAACGGAAAAGGTGTGGAAATTCTCGAAAAGATTAAACCTGACCTCGTTGTTGTAGTTGCATACGGAAAGATTCTGCCGGATGATTTTCTCGCATATCCGAAACACGGCTGCATCAATGTTCATGCTTCGATTCTGCCAAAATACCGTGGTGCTTCTCCGATACATTATGCTGTTCTTAACGGAGACAAGATTACTGGCGTAACCGTGCAGCAGATGGATTCAGGTATCGATACAGGCGACATTCTCGGTGTTAAGGAATGCGAAATAGGTATTAATGATACTACTGAATATATGTATGAGGTTCTGGCTCCTTTGGGTGCAGAGCTTCTTATGGAAACTTTAGATTTAATCGAAAAAGGTGAGCTTAGTCCCGTAAAGCAGAATGAATCAGAGGCTACTCACGTCGGACTCCTCACTAAAGAAATGAGCAGCATCGACTGGAATGATACTGCTTTCAATATTCATAATAAAATACGTGGTCTTTATTCCTGGCCGGGTGCTTCAACCAAGCTGAACGGAAAAACTTTAAAGATACATTCGTCGGTTTTATGCGAGAAAAAGGGGCATAATAAACCCGGTGAAGTAATTGAATCCTCAGGTAAGCTTATCGTTTCTTGCGGAGACAATAATTCTGTGGAGCTTAAGGTAATTCAGCTCGAAGGAAAAAAACGTATGGATGCCTCGGTTTTCCTTAACGGATATCAGCTCGAAAAGGGAACGATATTAGGCTGACAGATTTTTAAAGGTGTGATTATATGTTTTGGTACGATTATTATTATATAGTTCTTGTGGTTCCTGCGATAATACTGTCTTTTATAGCACAGGCTAAGGTTAAAAGCACATACAATAAATACGCACGTATTTCAAATTCCAAGCATATAACAGGTGCTCAGGCTGCACAGAATGTTCTGATGCATTACGGAATACGAGATGTGAAAATCGAATGCGGACACGGAAAGCTCAGTGACCACTATGATCCGCGCATTAACACAATCCGACTTTCCCCTGAAGTGTATTCGGGCTCTTCTATCGCGAGTATAGGTATAGCTTGTCACGAAGCCGGTCATGCTGCTCAGCATGCACAGAATTATGCGCCTATCAAGATAAGAAATCTTATTTTGCCTGTAGCTAATTTCGGCTCATCGGCAGGTGTACTGATAGCTATATTAGGTTACTTTCTCGGATTTGGCATTCTTATCGATATCGGCATTATTCTTTTTGCGGCTGTTGTAGTTTTTCAGCTTGTAACACTTCCTATAGAATTCAATGCAAGTTCGAGAGCTCTTAAGGTTATCGATGAAACAGGTATGCTTTATGACGAGGAGAAAAGCGGTGCTAAAAAGGTTCTTTCCGCAGCTGCAATGACTTATGTAGCATCACTCCTTGTTTCTATTATGTCACTTATACGCCTTATTCTTCGCACAAACAGCAGAAGACGCTAAACGGAGATACACTTTATGATAAATGCACGTAAGGTTGCTTTTGAAGCACTGATGAAAATCGAAAAAGATACGGCTTATTCAAATCTTACTCTTGATTCCTTTCTCAATAAATATGAACTGGACTATAGGGATAAATCATTCGTATCAGCTCTGTTTTACGGAGTTATCGAAAGAAAGATTACTCTTGATTATAATTTATCCTTATATCTTCAGAAGCCACTCAGTAAGCTTAAACCGGAAGCGTGTACCGTTTTAAGACTCGGTGCTTATCAGATCCTCTATATGGATAAGGTGCCTGCATCAGCGGCAGTAAATGAGAGCGTAAAGCTATCAAAAAAATACTGTTCCTATGCTTCGGGTCTTATCAATGCAGTTCTCAGAAAGGTCGACAAAAACGGAATAAAACTTCCGGAAGAAATCGGCACTGCTTATTATTTATCTATTAAATATTCCTGCGAGAAATGGCTGTGTCTTAAGTGGATAAGAGAATACGGGTTTGAAAATGCTGAAGGCATACTTGCCGCTTCTACAGGGTCTCCCGATGTTTTTGTCAGAGTAAATACAACTAAAATTACAAATGATGAACTAATAGAGTTTTTGAAAAATGAAGGTGTGGACTGTGAAAAAACTTATGTGACAGATGCGCTTAAAATATCTCTTAACGGTAAGGATGTTGAAACTCTTTCGGCGTACAGGAACGGATTTTTTCACGTACAGGATTTATCATCGCAGCTGTGCGCTAAAGCTTTAGGCGCTAAAGAAGGGGATAGGGTATTTGACTTATGCTCTGCTCCGGGAGGTAAAGCATATACTGTCGCTGAATTGATAAAAAACAGCGGTGAAGTTCTCTGTTTTGATAAATATGAAAGCAGGGTAGATCTTATAAATAAAGGTGCGGACCGCCTTGGACTCAGTGTTATAAAAGGAGCGGTTTCGGATGCTCTTGTTTACCGTGATGAATTAGGAAAAGCTGACTGTGTTTTGTGTGATGTTCCGTGCTCCGGCACCGGCATCATCAGAAGAAAGCCTGAAATAAAGTACAAATCTGAGCAAGAACTTGAAACTTTGCCGGAAGTGCAGTATGCTATTCTTAAAAACGGAGCCGAATACGTCAGAAAAGGCGGAAGATTAGTTTACTCTACATGTGCGCTTTCGAAAAAAGAAAACGAAGAAGTATGCGAAAAATTTCTTCAGGAAAACAGTGATTTCGAAAAAGTGCTGCCACTACCTGAAATAAGCGATAAATATTATCTTACCTTTATGCCTCACATTGATTTAAGTGACGGATTTTATATTTCTTGTTTTAAGAGAAAGAGTGATTAAGTGAAAAAAGATATCAAATCAATGTTAATTGATGAGCTTAAAGCCGAACTGACAGAGATTGGTGAAAAAAGCTTCAAGGCTGCTCAGATATATTCCTGGTTACATAAGCAGAACGTTGAAACTTTCGATGAAATGACTAACATTTCTAAAGATTTAAGAGCAAAACTTGAAAAAAATTATGACATTTATACCTGTACTATTGAAAAAAAATTAGTTTCAGTGTATGATGATACAGTTAAGTATTTATTCAGGCTTTCAGACGGTGAACTTATCGAATCTGTAGTTATGAAATATAAATACGGTTATACCATCTGCGTTTCCAGTCAGGTAGGATGCAGAATGGGTTGCAAATTCTGTGCTTCGGGTATTGCAGGCTTCATCAGAAATCTGACCCCATCTGAAATCCTTTCACAGATTTATGTAGCACAGAAGGATTTATCTGTCAGAATATCTCATATTGTTATGATGGGAGTAGGAGAACCTCTCGATAATTATGACAATGTTATCCGTTTCCTAAGGATGGTTTCTGATGAAAACGGTCTCAATATAGGAATGAGAAATATTTCACTTTCTACCTGCGGTGTTGTAAGCGGAATCAATAAGCTTATGGAAGAAAAACTCCAGCTTACTCTTTCTATTTCTCTCCATGCTCCCAACGATGAGATAAGGAGCAAGACAATGCCCGTAAATAACAAATGGAACATTGACGAATTACTCAGTGCCTGCAGAAAATATATCATTCAGACTAACCGTCGGATTTCATTTGAATATGCGATGATAAGCGGTGTAAATGACAGTGATGAATGTGCGTTCGAGCTTGCGTCGCGCCTTGAGGGTATGCTTTGTCACGTAAATCTGATTCCCGTTAATTCAGTGAAGGAAAGAAATTACAGGAAAAGCAACCGCGACAGAATACTTTCATTCACAAATATTTTAGAGAAAAAAGGTATAAACTGTACTGTCAGAAGAACTCTCGGCAGTGATATAAACGCTTCCTGCGGACAGCTTCGCAGAGGCGAAAAATAATACGGAAAGGAGAAGTTATTATGCTTATAACAGGAAAAACTGACATCGGTACCGTCAGAAGTAAAAACGAAGACGCTTTCGATTACGGAACATTGCCTGACGGAACTTCGTGGGCGATAGTCTGTGACGGTATGGGCGGTGTACACGGCGGCAAGGTCGCCAGCACGGCTGCTATTGAAATGGTAAGTGACAAAATAAAAAAATGCTACAATCCGCTGATGTCTGTAACTTCGATCGAAAATCTTCTTCTTTCATCTATAACGACTGCTAATGTCAATGTGTTTGACAGAGGTGTTTATGACAGCAGTCTCAAAGGAATGGGTACTACAGTAGTAGCTGCTGTAGTAAAAAACGGTGAAGCTTGTATCGCTCACGTTGGTGACAGCAGAGCTTACATAATTCAGGATAATGAAATCAAGCAGATTACCAAGGATCACTCGCTTGTTCAGGAAATGCTCGACAAAGGTCAGATAACTAAAGCTGAATTCGAGAACAATCCTATAAAAAATATAATAACCAGAGCAATGGGTGTGGACGAAGATATAGATATTGATTTCGACTATGTTTCCCTTAACGAGGGCGAATCACTTCTTCTTTGCACTGACGGTCTCAGCGGACTCGTTAACGATAAACGGATTCTCGAAATTTATCAGACTACTGAATTTGATTCTCTCGCGCAGAAATATATTGATGAAGCCAACAGTAAAGGCGGAAATGATAATATAACGGTTGTCATTATGAAAGGGTAAGGTTGAGTATTATGGAAAATTATGTTGGTAAACGTATTGACGGAAGATATGAAATAATCGAAATAATCGGTGTTGGCGGTATGGCTGTTGTTTACAAGGCTTTTGATAATATCGATCACCGAATCGTTGCAGTAAAGATTTTAAAGGATGAATTTTTAGCTAACGAAGATTTCAGACGCCGTTTTAAAAACGAATCCAAGGCTATTGCTGTTCTTTCTCATCCTAATATTGTCAAAGTTTTCGATGTCAGCTACGGCAATATGATTCAGTATATTGTAATGGAGTATGTCGAAGGTATTTCTCTCAAGGAATATATCGAGCAGCAGGGAAGAGTTAATCCCCGCGAGGCAATTTATTATGTAACTCAGATTCTCCGTGCTCTTCAGCACGCTCACGATAAAGGTATCGTTCACAGAGATATCAAACCTCAGAATATTATGCTGATATCCGACGGTACGATAAAGGTAACTGATTTCGGCATTGCCCGCTTCAGCAGAAGTGAAACCAGAACTATGACTGACGGTGCTATAGGCTCCGTTCATTACATTAGTCCCGAACAGGCAAAAGGCAGTCTTACTGATGCCAGAACAGACCTTTATTCTGTAGGCGTAATGCTTTATGAGATGCTTACAGGTACTCTTCCTTTCCAGTCAGATAATGCAGTTTCTGTCGCACTTATGCAGCTTCAGAACG
This sequence comes from uncultured Clostridia bacterium, assembly GCA_937901145.1. Lineage (GTDB taxonomy): Bacteria > Bacillota > Clostridia > Oscillospirales > Acutalibacteraceae > UBA6857. The sequence goes on along the minus strand of CALCHE010000175.1, from coordinate 23,382 downwards.
ACCCTGTAAAGCCCCGTGAAATCAACCCTGATATACCTGTAGGACTCGAGCAGATAATTATAAGAGCGATGCAGAAAAATCAGAGCGACAGATATCAGTCTGCTTCTGAAATTTTACGTGATATCGAAGAATATAAGAAAAATCCCAACATTAAATTTGATTACTCGTATTTTACAGGTACACAGCCTGAACAGACTGTCGAAACTGATGATGATATCAAAATTGCTTCGCCTATCGTGACAAAAACAGAAACAATTATTCAGGAGCCTGAAGAATATTTTGATGAAGCAGACGATGAAGCGGATAGTGCAAAAAAGAAAACAATAGCTGTTCTTTGCGGCGTTCTCGGCGCACTTATCGTTTTTGCGATTGTGTTGATTTCTATGTTTCTTCCTGACTCAAACAAGGTTAATGTGCCGAATGTTGTAGGTCTGAATTTCTACAGTCAGGTAATGAATCAACCGGCTTATGCTGATTTCAGCTTTGAACCTGTTGTTGACGAAGAAAGTGATGCCGAAGCAGGTACAATCCTCAGACAGAGTCCTTCTACAGGCAAGATAAACAAGAACTCAACTATCGTAATTTATATTTCTGATTCAAGCTCTCAGGTTGAAGTTCCTGATGTTTACGGTTATGAATACACATCAGCTGAGTCGGTTATCAGAAGTAAAGGTCTCGACACTACGGTAGTTAAAGAAAAGAGTGAAGATGTAGAAATCGGAACTGTAATTAAAACCTATCCTGCAAAGGGTGAAAAGGTAGCCGCAGGCTCTATGATCACAATTTATGTAGCTACAAGCGAAGAGGTTGAACCCGTTGCTGTTCCGAACCTTGTAGGTATGACCATAGCGCAGGCGAGAGCAGCTCTTGCAGAAGCAGGATTAACTCTTGACACTACCAGAACCGAATACAGAGGCAGTGCAGAACCTGCAGGTAAAATTATTGGTCACGAATACATCGGTGAGATGGTTCTTCCCGGCACAAGAGTGGCAGTTTATGTAAGTACAGGTAAAATTCCTGAAACAACAGACGAAACAACTGAGGAAGAAACTACTGAAGAAGAGGAAGAAAAGACAACCAGAGAGAAAAAAACTACCCGTCCCACTACGACTTCAAAGCCGACCACAACCAAACCGAAAACTACTAAGCCTTCCCCGACAACACAGCCTTCCCCGACAACACAGCCTTCTACAGCAGCTCCCACTACAACGCAGCCATCTACAACAGCCCCCACTACAACGCAGCCTACTACAACACAGCCTGTTACCACAGCAGCTACTTCCACTGATTCTCAGGCTCAGAATACGACAGATGCTGAAGCTGTGAACGGTGACTGATAATGCAGTTAGAAGGAATTATTATTAAAGGTATTGGTGGTTTCTATTATGTAGAGACCACCAATGGTGTTTTCGAATGTAAAGCAAAAGGGAAATTCCGTAAAGAAAAGATTTTCCCTCTTACTGGTGATAAAGTTACAATCACTGTCAGAGAAGACAAAGAGAACACTATAGATCTGATTCACGAAAGAAAAAACAAGCTTGTCCGTCCTCCTGTGACAAATATTGACAAGCTTATGATAGTTGTGTCTGCCGCTAAACCTTTTCCAAATTATCTTGTTATAGATAAGATGACGGTTTTAGCAGAAAAGAACAATATTGAACCGATAATAGTTATCACTAAAACAGACCTGACAGATTGCAGTGAAATTTATGAAACCTACAAAGCCACGGGTTATAAGGTTTACCTTTATTCCGATGTAAATGATTCTTCTATGCTGGATGCTATTAAAAGCGAGTTAAAGGGTTCTCTTACAGCTTTTACCGGTAACTCCGGTGTCGGTAAGTCAACTCTGATTAATGCGCTTAGTGACGGATTACGGCTTGAAACAGGGGAGATCAGCGATAAATTAGGCAGAGGTCGTCACACAACACGTCAGGCAGAAATTTTTCATATATGTGACGGTTCAGTAATCGATACTGCAGGTTTTTCCAGCATTGATTTTTCAAATGACAATGTGATTTTTTCTGATGAGCTTGAACTATATTTCAGGGAGTTTTCGGATTATCTTGGTGAATGCAAGTTTACAGGATGTGCTCACATCGGAGAAAAAGGCTGTAGAATTTGCGAATTAACCGAACAGGGGATTATCAGCCGTAACAGATATGAAAGTTATGTGACACTGTATAACGAACAGAAAAAACTAAAAAAATGGAATGTATGACTTTTCACGTTCTGTCGATTCTTCCGTATAATGTTATTAAGTTACATTTATACAGAAGGGGATGATGGCATGATGAAAATACGTTCATGTTCCAAAGGCTTAATTTTCACTGCTTTCGGTGCAGGGATTTTACTCGCTTTGTGTATTCCTGTCAAAGTTATGCTTTTCATCCTTGCTTTTATGCTTATCATTTTAGGAATTACATGTTCTTTTAAATGACCGGTATTTTTGTTTGGAGGTTTAGTATATGAAGATTGTAGTAGTGAAGAGCCCTAAAATGTTAAAGAGTGTACTGAAAATTATTTTTAATATCAAGGAAAGTTAAAACACATAAAGCAGGTGGATTTAACCGCCTGCTTTATTTTTTGAAGGTATGATATGGAAAAGCACATAGAAGTAGAAAGAAGTATAATTAAAAAATACAGAAAAGAAATCTGGAAGCGTTTCATCGCAGGTATTAACGAATATGAGATGATTAAGCCGGGTGACAAAATAGCTGTGTGTATATCGGGTGGTAAAGATTCTATGCTTCTGGCTAAATGTATTCAGCATCTGCAAAAACACAGTGATTTCCCGTTCGAAGCAGAATATCTTGTTCTTGACCCGGGTTATTCACCTGAAAACAGACAGCAGATATTAAGCAACGCGGAAATGCTGGATATACCTGTAAAAATATTTGATGCGAATATATTTGGTTATGTCGTTGATGTCGAAAACTCACCATGCTACCTTTGTGCAAGGATGAGAAGAGGGCATCTTTATAAAAATGCACAGAAGCTCGGATGCAACAAAATCGCTCTCGGTCACCATTTTGATGATGTTATTGAAACTATTCTTCTTAGTATGATTTACGGTGCTGAAATCAAAACTATGATGCCGAAGCTTCACAGCACAAACTTCGAAGGTATGGAGCTTATCAGACCTCTTTATATGGTAAGAGAAGCCGATATTAAGGCCTGGGTAAGATATAATGACCTTAAATTTCTGCAGTGTGCCTGCAAGTTTACTGAGGCATCGGAGAAAAGTCAGTCAGACAGGGAGCTTCTTTCTAAACGTAAAGAAATGAAGGAGCTGATTTCCTCGTTCAGAAAAATCAACTCCAACATAGAAATGAATATTTTCAGAAGTGTGCATAATGTAAACCTTGAAACTGTAATAGGTTATCATAAAGGAGACATAAAATATAATTTTCTCGATGATTATGATGAATAATCATTTTGGAAAATAAAGATTGTTTTCGTAAAAACCACAGAGCTCATCGACTCTGTGCTCGACGAAATCAATTAAATCGTCGTACATATTAGGATTATTTGACTGTATGTACCATTTAACCAGACCGACAAAAGCTCCTGAATAAAAAACGGCAGATATCTCAATCCTGTGTAAAGGCGCTTTCAGAACTGAATTAAGCTTATTAATACAGAAGTTATTAAATGTATTATCCAATGCTGACAGAAAAGCTACAGAAGCATTTTCTATACATGCTGAAGTGAATAAAGGACGGTTGTCATCGATAAATTCCAGAATACAAGCGACAAAATGCATTATATTCACCTTGATAATCTCAGGTGATGAACCGACCTCAAGTGAGTCGAAGCTTATGGTTTTAAGCATAGAATCAATGCAAAAGTTCAGAAATTCAAATTTATCGTTGAAATGCTTATAAAACGTGGCACGGTGCACACCTGATATTTCACATATTTCAGAAACCGAGACATCGTCAAAGTTTTTTTCTTTAAGCAGAAGTATAATTCCGTTAATCAGCTGGCTGTATGTCCGTGTTACTCTGATGTCGTTTTTCTCGCTGTTTTTCATTCAAGATACTCCTTATTGTTTCTCTTCGCTTTCAGAAATATTTGACTTTATTTCGTCAATTACATCTCTCAGCTTTATAAGTTTGTTTTTTGTAAGTTTTTCAAATGTAGGATTGTCATAGAGCAGTCTGTTTGAAAAGCTTTTTTCTTTTTTCTTCGTCTTTTTATCAAAGATAAAGAATTTCTCAACTTCCGATGCAAGATCATCCAGTTGATATTTTAATTGGGTAAGCTTGTCTGTTTGTTTTATTACTACGTTCTGAATAATAGTATATCTATCCTCAAAGGTCGAACGGATAATAACAAGCTCATCTGAAAGTGTTTTAGTAAGGGTGTTAATTTTAACCTGGAGCTTTCTGATATCCAATGCTTTTCTTACTGCATTAATAAGGTCAAGAGTAAACACGAGTAAAGTAATAATAAGAATTGTTTTAAGATATACTCCGTCGATTTTACTGTAAAGACTGTCAATAGCAGGATGAATAGTTTTTACGAAAATTATAGAAATTACGCCCCAATACAATGTGTGCTTCAGACATATTCTACCGTTTATATTTAGCAGCTCATAGGTGTAATCCCACCAACGGGCACTGAACAGCTTTTCCATAAGATAACTCGTAATGAATTCTACTATGTCACATAGAATTATACCTAAGAGAAAAACGGCGAGAGGATTATCTCTGAAGGGGTTATAAATAAGGATGACCATAACAAGCGCAGCAGTGCCGTAAATAGGACACATCGGCCCCGTGAGGAACCCGCGGTTTACAAATCTTTTTTCGCCGATAGAGCAGTACAGTGATTCGAGACACCAGCCTGCTGCACTGTAAAAGAAAAATAGTAAAATATATTTAGTGAGCAATTCCATAATCAGATACCTTTAATGTCAGAAATAAATTTTTCTTTGTATTTTTTATTTAGTGAGTACATAAGCTCTCTTGTAGCACAGTACTTATCCGTAAAAATTATCACATAGCCCTCTTTGTATTTAGGTAAAGCCGGGGTAAGAGGCCACATATGCTTTTTTATAGAATCATACTCTATATCGTTTAGTCCGTTGCAAAGCTCAATGGCATTCATACAGGCAAGTCGCGGATGCTTATAACCGTGTAAACGGTGCCATCCGCCTGTAATTCCGTCACGCCAATCATAATAAACAAGATCGTGCATAATACCGGCTCTTGCAGCAGATTTGTAATCCCAACCGAGTTTTTTAGTAATTTTATAGCTAAGATAGGCTACACCCAGAACATGCTGTAAACGGTCAATTTCTAAATGCTGTTCATACTCTTTCATTGACAGAACTTCATCCGTTTCGAGCAAATCTCCAACCACAGAATAAAATCCGTCTGAATTTTCAGGTGTAAGTTTATAGGTTTTTACATATTCTTTGTAAAGTTTACTCATTGCTTTTTCTCCGAACGCTCAAATATAAATTTTGCTACAGAATCTTCTGTGTTAGAGCCAATAACAGCCGTAGAAACAGCTTTTAATTCATTGCAGGCATTTTCTACAGCATATGCTTCGTCGGAAATTCGGAACATATCTATGTCATTTAAATTGTCACCGAAAGCGACTATTTTGTCAGCACCAACGATTTCTTTAACTTCAGTCAAGGCTGATGCTTTAGATGTGTTTTCAGCAAAGATTTCCAGAAAATAGCAGTCAGTATAGTTGTCGCGGTAAAACGCACAGGAAATTCCGTCTGTTTTTATCATATCTCTGTACAGAGGTTCGATTCTTTCGTATTTATCGAGTGTGACGATGTAAATGATTTCTCTTTTCCCTTCGAAGGTAAATTTAGGAGAGTAAATAAATCTTTTCCCGTCAACTTCGTTCCTTTTTCCGATGTACTTTGCCTGATATGGATTGTCTGTATTATAATATTCGATCTCAAGCATATCGTCAACGCATCGATACACTAAAGGGAAATTTTTATGCCTTCTGTAAATATCGAACACTTTTTTTGCAGCTGTTTTTTCTATATTACGGTAAGATATAATTTTACATTTCAGCGGATCGTAGAGCATTACTCCGTTCATAAGAATGAGCGGATGCTTCAATCTGATTCCGCGGAACATATTCATTACAGTAGCAAAGGTTCTGGCTGTGGCTACCGTGAAATCTATCCCCTTATCTATCGCATCAGAAAGTAATTTCTTCGATTTTTTGGTAAGTTGGGCTTCACTGTCAAGAAGTGTGCCGTCAAGATCGGTTATATATAATGTTTTCATAATGCTTCTCTTTCTCTGTAATTCAGTATATTATAACATTTTTGAATTACTTTTACAATATAATTAATATTTTTATTCCTAAGAGAATTTTTTTTGAAGGAAAATATTGAAATATTATTATGAAGTGTGTATAATATTTGCATATATTCTATGCAATGCAAAAGGGTTAACCTTATTCTCAGCATTGCATTTTGTAAAGAGGAGACATACTATGTTAGGTAAATTCGTCAAGGTACGCGTTACGTCTCCGATGCATTCATATAACAGCCGTTTCGGATTTAAGTATAAGCTTAACTACGGAATTATGGAAGGCTGTAAAACACGTAAAAACACGGTCCAGTTCGCGTATATAATGGGTATTAATCATCCTGTACGAAATTTCGACGGACGCGTTATTGCTGTCGTAAGGCGACATGGCGGAAAGGGAATAGTATGGGTTGTTGCACCTAAAAGCACCCGTTATATCGTTAACGACATCAAAGAAGCAATTAATTTTGCCGAAGGAAGCATCGGATACAATATTGAATGTTTGTATGAAAGTTCATGCGGTGCAGTAATTTTCAGAAAAGAAAACAACTGCAAAAAAATACTTCTTATCAGAAATCGCAGAAGTGCTCATTGGGGATTCCCTAAAGGACATATAGAACCCGGTGAAACTAAAGAAGAAACTGCAGTCAGAGAGGTTCTCGAGGAAACAGGAATCGACATAAAAATTATCCCCGGGTTCGTAAAAAACTCGGAATACAGTATTCAGGGGAAAATTGAAAAATCCGTATCCATTTTTCTTGCTGAAACCGATCAGACGGAATATAAGCTTCAGGAAGAAGAAATCGAAGAATGCGGCTGGTACAGCTTCGATGAGGCGTTCAGAGTTCTGAATTATGAAAACGATAAATACATTCTAACTGAAGCTAAAAACTTTATTTCAGAAAACAATTTATAAGGAGTATCAAAATGTCTGAAACAATTGCTGAATATCTGGTAAATACTCTTGGTGATAAGTTTTCTCCCGAAATCGTCTCTTTTATAGTTTCTATGCTGCCGATTCTCGAGCTCAGAGGCGGACTTATAGCAGCAAAGCTGATGAATGTAGAGTTTTTCAAGGCTTTTCTAATTTGCTATGTGGGAAATATGCTACCTATACCGTTCATTCTCTTATTTATCAGAAAAATTTTTAATCTTCTAAAAAAAATACCTAAGGTTGAATCAATTCTTAACAAGCTGGAAGCCCGTTCTCTTCGTAAGGCTGACGGTGTAAAAAAATACAGACTTTTAGGTTTACTTCTCTTTGTCGGTATACCTCTTCCCGGCACAGGAGCCTGGACAGGAGCTCTTATTGCTGATTTGCTCGACATCAGAATTAAGCATTCTTTGCCTGTAATTGCGGCAGGTGTCTTTATTGCAGGCGTGATTATATCCATATTCTCTTATGGATTGTTAGGATTAATTGGCTTTTAAAACTATAGCAGTAACTTTTCAGTTACTGCTATAGTTTTATTGTGAGGAAAGTTTTTCCCATTCTTCCATTCTCTCCAGAAGCAGAAGTTCTGTTTCGTCAATAGAATTCTGTAATTCAGTAAGTCTGATATAATCGCTCTGATTTTCAGGCTTTTCTATTTCGCATCTCAATTCTTCAAGCTTGATTTCAAGCTCTGATATCGCTTCCTCTGATTTTTTTATAGCTCTTTCACGTTTTGCTTTTTCTTTGGCCGGTGTGGTATAACCTTTCTTTTGTTTAGGTTGTGGTTGGAAATCTGATAGGGCAGGGGAGGAAGGCTTAGAATTTCTGATGTTCTGGTATTCTTCGTAGCCGTACTCATACCATTTGGTTATACCGTCTTCAAAAGAAAGAATATGGTCTGAAACTTTATTTATAAAATATCTGTCGTGAGAAACGAATAAAAGTGTTCCTTCATAGTCGGCGAGCATATTTTCTAATGTTTCCTTGCCTAATATATCCATATGGTTTGTAGGTTCGTCAAGAATAAGAAAATTTGGCTTTCTTTTAAATATTTTGCATAGTGCAAGTCGCACTCTTTCGCCACCGGAAAGCATATCTATTGTTTTAAAAACATCGTTTCCGCTAAAAAGAAAGGCACCGAGGGAACTTCTTGCTTCATAAGCTGTGAGACCGGGAAATGCATCCATAAAATCATCGAGAACAGTAGATTTACTCACAAACTGTGCCATCTGCTGATCGAAATATCCGATTTTAACCTCTCCGCCTATAATATAATTTCCGCCAAGAGAGGGGATAGCACCGACTATTGTTTTAAGCAACGTTGATTTACCGAGACCGTTGCCGCCAATAATTCCTACATGCTGTCCTCTTTTTATATCGAAGTTAACAGTAGAGAGAACTTTATCATAACCGATTTTTAAATCTCTGACAGTCAATACGTCTTTAACACTTCGTCTGTCAAGCTCAAATTCAGCTTTAAAGATTTTGCTGTCATAGCTTTCAGGCGCCTCAATTAAATCCATTCTTTCCAGATACTTTATTTTCGATTGGGCCATTGCTGCTTTGTTGGCTTTGTATCTGAATTTTTCGATTGTATCGTTTAGCTTAGCTATTTCTTTCTGCTGTTCTTCATACATTTTTGCCTGCTGTGCTCTTATTTGCTTTTTTTGCTCTGCGAAGGCGCTGTAGTTGCCGGGATATCTATTTGTTTTGCCGTGTTCAATCTCATAGATTACATTTACGGTTTTATCGAGGAACATTCTGTCGTGAGAAACAATTACTACAGCCTTTTTATAATTAGAAATGTACTCTTCGAGCCAGCTGACGGCTTCGACATCGAGATGGTTAGTAGGTTCGTCGAGAAGAAGGAGGTCGGGCTTGGATAGCAAAAGCTTAAGAAAAGCTATTTTTGTTCTTTGACCGCCTGAAAAGTCGGATAGAGGCTTTAATTTTTCTTCTTCAGAAAAGCCGAATTTCTTGATAGCGGACTCATATTCCTTTTCAAAATAAAAACCGCCTAAATTTGTGAAATAATCAAGCTTCGATGTATAATCAGTGATAATTTCATCCGATGGATTGTTTTCCATAAGAGCGCTGAGTTTGTCAAGATTTTCTTTCAGTTCAATAATATCTTTATATGCACCGCGTATTTCATCGAGCATTGTAATGCTGTTGTCAGTAAAAGCCATCTGTGACATAGATCCGATTACGGGTTTACCCGAAATTATATGATAGCTGTCTATTTCAGGATTATCCTTAGAAATTGATAATTCGCCGCTTAAAAGGCGAAGCAGAGTTGTTTTACCTGAACCGTTTCTGCCTATAATACCGATTTTACTTTCGGTGTTGATTTCTATATTGACTCTTTTTAAAATAGGCTCTCCCGACAAATCTACAATGCCGTCCTGAATTCTGATTTGCATTTACATCTTCCTTGTATTTTAATTAAAATGATTATATCATACTATTTTAAATATTACAATGTTTAGTTCATATATCTTGAAGAGAAGAAATTTTTTGAGATAGTTAACAGGAGAGAGTGCTGTTACTATTCACTATCAACTATACAAAATCAATCTTTTATATAGTTAAGGGGATTGATTTCCTGTATATTAAATATGAATATGTTACAGGTTATGTAGAACCCCTTTGTTTTTACATACATTCTTATACCTTAGCATCTATTTGTATTTTTGTTTTTTTGCTGATTATTTATCATTTATATGCATACACCTAATCAATAAATGTATACATATAACGAGTTATCTGACATCTATGCTTGCAGGTATTTTTGTTATACATAATCATTTAATGGAAATTGGATTTATGATGTCAGATACATTTAAAAATATTCTATTAAATGGCATACTCTTAAGAAAATGCAGTTTTCTATGTAAAATAACAAAAATTATCATTTAGCAGAAATTTTTCAAACGATGAATGTATCATTTAGAAGTTTTCTATCAAACGGAGTTTTATTAAAAAAACAATTAAACACTTGACAAAGCATTGAAAAATTTTGTATAGTTAATATATGATAAATTAAGAGGTGCATATAATGGCTGATTATATAGACAGAAGCTTATTGCCTGATCTTGTGAATGAATATATAAGTGAGTTAAGCGTTGTAAAAGGAAGAAGCACACAAACAGTAAATGAGTACATTTCAGATCTCAGACTATTTTTCAGATATCTTGTTGCAAACGAAATGGGTCTCCAATCCCCCGAAAAATTAGAAAAAAATTTCGACCTATCCTTTATTGGTGTGGATTTTATTTCAAAAATTTCACTGAAGGATGTCAATGAATTCCTGATTTACTGTGCAGGAAACCGTTCGAATAACACTACTACCAGAGCAAGAAAAGCTTCTTCAATACGAGGTTTTTTCAAATACATTTCTGATAAAATGCACTATATTGATTCTAATCCGGTCTCACAGTTAGAGGTTGCAAAGAAGAAAAAAGTTCTCCCCCGCTATCTCACTTTAGAAGAAAGCATACAGCTTTTAAACAGTGTAGACGGACCTAATAAAGTCAGAGATTATTGCATACTTACATTATTTCTTAATTGCGGATTAAGACTTGCTGAATTGGTAGGTTTGAATGTAAGAGATATAAACCTTACCGAAAGCACTATGATAGTTACAGGTAAAGGCAACAAACAGAGGAAAATCTATCTGAATAAAGCGTGCGTCGATGCGCTGACAGCATATCTGCAGATAAGGCCGCAGAACAATCTTAAAGGCGACGATAGAAATGCACTGTTTATAAGCAGACTCAACAGGCGTATAGGAAGACAGGCTGTTCAGTTGATGGTGTACCATTATCTTGAGGTTATAGGCCTCGACGGACAGCATTATTCCTGCCACAAGCTCAGACATACTGCTGCTACTCTTATGTATCAGCACGGAAACGTGGATGTTCTTGTTCTGAAGGAGATGCTCGGGCACGAAGCAATAGCTACGACGGAAATTTATACACATCTCGAAAGCAAACAGCTTCGGGATGCCGCCAAAAGAAATCCTTTGAGCAAGGAATTCAGTCCGTCAGAAGTTGAATAATGATGAAAAGCTTATTGTGAAAAAACAGTCAATCAACGACGAAAATATAAATAACAGGACAGCAACAGTGATCTTTACTGCATAAAGATTATTGCTGTCTTGTTTTTTTGATTCCCCTTTTAAACGACTGTTGATTTTTTGCGAATTTTCGATGCAGAATTCGGTCATAAGAAGCACAGATAACAGCAAAACAAACTTACCGGGATGAGACACGAGTAAAGAATACTCAATCCCCTTCAGACCGAAGGTTGAATATATAACTGCATTAAGGACGCTTAAACCCGAAACCTTTAAGAAGCTTAATATAAGAATAAATGCGGTACCATATGTACAAGTGCCCAGAACAATCATAAGCATTATATACGGTATGTGGGAAAGTAAAAATCCTGTAAAAACTTCTAATGTGTTTTTATTTTCAAGAGAAGAAAAATATCCTTCAAATTCCGAAAGTATATCGCTTGAAATATAATCTTTACTAAGAATTAATATCAAAGTGCCGATAATTACCGATGAAGCTATCACAGCAAAAGAAAGTAGCTGAATTTTATTTTTCGGTCCGTTTGGTTCCACAGATACACGTGGAGAAATTACAGTATTAATCTTCATAGTCTTATTTTAATCGTATATTAACCGAAATTATGCCGCCGACAGCAGACATAACCAAACACACTGCCACTGTATATAATAGGCTCAGATCTGCTTTAAAGTGACTGAAAATAAGCGAAATGATGATAACCGATAAGTTTAGAGGTAAGGCACCCAATACACCACGAATAATTCCGTCCTTTCGTTCTTTTATCCCTGATATAAAGCCTGTAAATAAGGAAGATAAGCCTATAAACAACATAGAAATATAAGTAATATAATCAATTTTAATATCAGCCATTACTGATACAGCTGAGGCAATAATGAAAAATATGAGATAAATAATAAAGCCTACAAGCTGTAATTTAAGATATTCTTTACTATTTTTATTGCCGATATTATTCTTTTTTCTTTCAGACATAAAGAAATCCCCTTTCATACTCACTACTAATGAATATGAAAAGGGGAACTGTTTTATTCAGATCAGTCAAGATCTTTCTTTTCTTTTGCCGCTTTTTTATCAGCTTTTGCTTTTTCTGCGGCAGCTCTTGCAGCTTCTCTTTCAGCCTGCATTCTCTCTGTGGCTGTGTTATTAACCTGAACAGCCCAACGCTTAATCATCATTCTGTTTCTGTCAGCACCTGTTTCGATGATAAGTGAATCTTCTTTGGTTGTTACAACCTTACCGCAGATACCACCGATAGTAGTGATTTCGTCGCCTACTTCTACAGCATCACGCATTGCCTGTTCTTCCTTCTGTCTCTTTTTCTGAGGACGGATCATAAGAAAGTACATAATTGCAAACATAGCAACGAGCATAATGATCATTGAGCTTGATGAGCCACTCTGTGCAGCAGCAGTTAAAAAATTCATTTTTGGTTTCCTCCAATGTTTAAAAATTCCAGACTATTATATCAGAACATGTAATAAAAATCAAGTGATTTCTGTAATTATACAGCTTTTACATTTCTGTAATTATACAGCTTTTACACGAAAAGTTCCATATTTTCAGTGAAGAGCTGTTTTCTTATGAGCGAATATGAAATATCTCCAGCTCTTTTCTGTATCTCATCAGCAAGAAGTGAAGGATTGACGTTCGTCGTACTTCCGGCCGGCAGTATTACACTAAGTTTGACTCTCTCTCCGAAAGAAGAAACAGAATATTCCTTTATAAATTCAATAAGATTTATGTCCTTGAGAACCTTGTGTCTGCCTTTTTTACCAAGCTTCTGAACGATTAGCTCGTCCTTTGAAAGCATATCAGTGATCATATCAACAGTTTTTTCCGCCTTGTTTTCACAGTCAAAGAAAATATCAAATTCGCCGAATGCAATTTTCTTAGGGTCATAAACAGGATCGGATACCTTGATTATTTCGATTCCGGGAGGCATTTTATCCTTAAGCATCACGAAGATTTCATCGTTGGTACTATCCCCTTCTATGCGCATATCCATACTTTCACAGAGGCTTTCCATACCCAATGAAAGAGGAAGCGCGAAGGTGATGTAAGGATGCGGATTATAACCTTCAGTATACCACAGGGGCACATTTGCACGCCTTAAAGTTCTGGTCATAGCACGCATCAGATCGAGGTGTGATACATATCTGCTCATACCCATTTTTTTAAACCATACTCTTACGCATCGCATCGCATTTACCTCCGTTAAGCATATTCGTTCCGCAACCGGCACATTTGATTTTGCAGTGCGGTGTTGTCTCATTTTCATAAGCTTTTTTACTTTCGCTTATAAGGAAATCCTTTCTGATGCCGTAATCGAGATGATCCCAGGGAAGAACCTCGTCGTAGTTTCTTTTTCTGCTTGAATAGAACAGCGGATCTACTCCGCATTTTTCGAAAGCTTCAAGCCAGACATCAAACAGGAAATTATCATCCCAGGAATCAAACTTACATCCGTGCTTCCAGGCGTATTCGATAACATCGTTAAGTCTTCTGTCACCACGTGCAAAGACACCCTCAAGGAAGCTGATATTAACCTTGTGATAGCTCACGCTGATTTTTCTGGTAGTAACCGAGGAAAGAAGATGATTCTGCTTATTTATAAGCTCGTCCATCGTGTCCTGAGCCTCCCACTGGAAGGGCGTAAAAGGTTTAGGAACAAAGGACGAAACACTGATGCTGACTTGTACACCTTTTCCTTTAGGCTTATCAGGATTTCTGTAAAACTCATTGACTACCTTCTGTGCGAGTTCGGCAATACCTGCAACATCATCATAAGTCTCGGTCGGTAAACCGAGCATAAAATAAAGCTTAACAGCTGTCCAACCGCCTGAAAAAGCTTGTCGCGCTGTATTCATAAGCTCTTCTTCAGTAACATTCTTATTTATTGCATCTCGCAGTCTCTGTGTTCCTGCCTCGGGAGCGAAGGTGAGACCGCTTCTGCGCACCTTTTTGAGATAACCCATAAGCTTTTCGGAAAAATTGTCCACACGAAGAGAAGGAAGTGCTATATTCACCTTGTAATCTTCAGTCCATGAAAGTAGTTTTTCCATAAGCTCTTCAAGATGGGAATAGTCGCTTGTACTCAGTGAAGAAAGTGAAATCTCATCATATCCTGTGCTTTCACAGAGCATTTTACACTGCGAATTGATCGTATCAGCTGACTTTTCACGGATAGGTCTGTATAAAAAACCTGCCTGGCAGAATCGACAGCCTCGTATACATCCGCGGAGAATTTCATGAACCACCCTGTCGTGAACAACCTCAACAAAAGGTACTATAAACTTTTCGGGGTAATGCACACTATCAAGATCTGAGATTATTCTCTTTGTTACTTTTTCAGGCGCTCCGTCAATGGCGTTAACAGTTTTAATTGTCTTGTCATCATTATATTCGATTTCATAAAGTGACGGTACATAGACACCCTTAATCTGTGCTGCCTTTTTTAAGAATTCATATTTGGTTGTTTTTGCTTTTTTGCAGGAAACAAGAAGATCCATAAGCTCATTGGTGACCTCTTCACCGTCGCCGAGCATAAACAGGTCAAAGAACTCGGAAATCGGCTCAGGATTACAGGCGCAAGGCCCGCCACCGACTATAATCGGAGTAAGCTCTGTTCTATCCTTCGCTCTTATGGGAATGCCTGCGAGATCGAGCATATTAAGAATATTTGTATATGAAAGCTCATACTGCAGAGTAAATCCGATAAGATCGAATTCGGTTAAAGGATCACCGCTCTCGAGTGCATAGAGAGGTATATTTCTTTCGCGCATTTCCTTTTCCATATCGGTCCAGGGCGCAAAAACTCTTTCGCACCACACATCATCTCTGCTGTTTGCTACCGAGTAAAGAATTTTAATACCGAGATGAGACATACCTATTTCATAGCTATCAGGAAAACAGAAAGCATATCTTAAATCGATTTTACTTTTATCTTTTATTATACTGTTTAGTTCTCCACCTGTATACCTTCCGGGTTTCTGAACAAGAGGGAGAATTTTTTCTACTTCTTTGCTGATCATTTTTTAACTCCATTTCTTTATGATAGTTATTGAAATCAAATATATATTTATGGCAAATAAACTGATGTTAATGCCGTAAACAATAAAATAAACGAGTGAGATGATGGTGAAAATTAGTACAAAAATTTTAGATATTAAATCAGTGTATTTTTCACTATTTTCTTTACCTGTTTTTATAATTAAAGCATATCTTATGGCTCTTCCGCAGTCAAGAACCGCAACAGGAAACGAATTTACGACTGCAACGATTAAATTTACAACAGTTAAAACAAGAAAAAATTCCGAGTTCGAACTGATATGAACTATAAAGCTAACAAAAGCTGACAATATATTGAAAATAATTCCGCCAAGAGCGATAATTATTTCTTTTTCATAAGAAATGTTTGCACAGCCTTTTTTATCTATCCGCATACCGAAAAGAGTAAATTCTACATTACACGGAATATCCTGCGAAATATACATAAAAAACAGATGCCCGAATTCGTGTATAAATGAGGAGAGAAGAGAAGAAATAACTATTCTTTCCTCGCACAGAATTATCATTAAAGCAGTCAGCGCAACGAAGGAAAAAGAAAGCTTTAAACGTGTTTTTCCAAACTGTAAAATCATTTTTCAAGAAGCCATAAAGGATTATATCTTATATTATCTTTTCTGACCTCGAAATGTAAATGCGGTCCCGTTGAATACCCGGTGGAACCGACGAGAGCGATAGTCTCTCCCTGTCGGACGTTAATTCCTTTTTCGGCCAGCAGCTCACTGCAGTGGCAATAGAAGGTTACAAAACCGTCATCATGTGACAGATAAATATAGTTTCCTGCCTGAGCATCGTAACCGCACTTGATTACCTCACCGTTAAAAGCGGCTCTTATTCTGGTTCCACTCGGTGCTGCAATATCTATTCCACTGTGAAAACCGTATTCGCCGGTTATTGGGTTGATTCTGTATCCGAAATACGATGTATATCTACCTTTTTCAATAGGTGGAAGAATTTCTGAGGTAGAGAAAACAGGGGCAAAGCTGGTATTATCGGTAGCTTTTCTGTACTCAATGTCAGCTCCTCCGGTTCCGCTGTATTCGGTTACATCTGAATCGTTATTATAATCGTCTTTTATATTAAGAAAAGTGAAAATTTCACCTGTGTAAAGATGCTTTCGGAAGGTTTCGACTGCACCGCTGATTTCGACTGAATCAAGGTTACTGTCAAGAAGCTTCAGATAATTTTCTCTGAAATCGCCCTGAGAGCCGAAAAAATAAACGAGAATCGTTAATAGAATAAATATAACTATCTGGCTTACCAGAACAGGAAAATAATAATCTTTTTCATTTGTTTCGTTCATAATAATCACCCGTAAAATATATGCGTTTCAAGGCAAGATTATTAATCAACTGAAATATCCTGACTATTATACCACATTTCTTGATTATGTCAAAGATTTCAGCGATATTTTGTTGACTATTTAATTATTAGGTGATATTATTACTGTAATGTAATCCGACAAAGTATTACAAAATTTAAAACGGAGGGGAATATATGTTCTCAGATTTTAAATCAGACGGTTTTATGTACCTAATTATTCTGGCTGTAATCATATTCGTATGTGCTCAGGCACTCTTCTTTATGAAAAAGTCGTGGACAAGAGGTCTCGAACTCGGCATCACAAAAGAAAAACTTAAAAATGCAATCACTTCAAGTGCAATTTTCTCATTTGCACCTGCTATCGGTATAGCTGTAACTGTTATCACTCTTTCAGTGGCTCTCGGCTACGTGCTTCCGTGGATAAGACTTACGGTTATCGGTGCTATTCAGTATGAAACAACCGCTGCAATTGCTGCACTTGAGGCTGCAGGCATGACCGGAGGCATCGCTTCCCCTGTTACCGATCCGCAGGTTTTCTCAGAAATCGCAATTGTTATGACTATAGGTAGTTGCTTGCCGCTTATCCTCATCCCTATCGTTCTTAAAAAGATTCAGAAAGGTGTAACAGAGGTTGCAAATAAAAATTCTGCCTGGATGGATGTTATGACAGCGGCTGCATTTATCGGTCTTATTGCTGCTTTTATTGGCAGGGGCCTCGCAGGTACAGGCTCAAGTAAGGAAGCAATCATCGGTGACGGTGCAGGTGTTCTTTCTCTTACTGCTTTGGTATCTTCTATCGGGTTTATGCTTATCTTCACTCTTATCAATAAAAAGCTCAAGAAAAACTGGATTGACGCTCTTTCTATGCCTTTAAGTATGGTTTTAGCTATGGTCGTAGTTGTTCTTGTCAATCAGTTCGCGCCTGCTCTCGCAGCGATTGAATGGCGTTATTAATAAGAAAGGAGAATAGAATTATGAAAACCTATATGGATAAAGTTCACACCTGGGGCAGAATCTGGATTATAGCTGCTCTTATATTCTTCCTTTGCATTCCTGTCGCTATCTGTCTTCATTTTGACGTTACCCCGAGAATGGATGTCGTCGGTAAAGGTCTTGCATCTATCGCATTTTTCTTCGCTACAGGTATTATTGAGGTTATTGCTTACTCACCTATGCTCGGCGCAGGCGGTACATATCTTTCATTCGTTACAGGTAATATTATGAACCTTAAGATGCCCTGTGCTCTTAATGCTCTCGAAAACTGTAAGGTTAAAGCAAATACTGAAGAGGGCGAAGTTATTACTACCATCGCTATCTGCTCATCGATTATTGTTACAACGATTGTTATTGCAGTATTCGTTATTATTTTCGCTCTTAACCCGAATTTCTCAAAGCTTATGTCAAGCGAAGCTTTTGCTCCTGCTTTCCAGCAGGTAACCTACACTATTTTCGGTTCTCTTGCTGCTACTTATTTCGTGAAGCATTGGAAAATATCTATTTTCCCTATAGCCGCGGTTACTGTACTTCTTCTCTTTGTTGATCCCGGTATCGGCGTGCTTATCCCTGTGGGCGTCGTTCTCTCAATGCTCGGAGCACACGTTATGTTCAAGCTTAAGAAAGTTTAAACTTCAAGTTTACATGAAACACCTTCCGGTAACGGAGGGTGTTTTTTACTGCAAAAAATATCCGGACTTAACCTTAAGCCCGGATACAATATTTTATTCTACGATAATCTTATGGAAAATCTTCTTACCTTTTTTGATGATTACATAGCCTTTTTCGAAATCAGCAAGAGAAACGCTGTCAGCAAAGCTCTTTGCCTTAACATCATCAACAGATACACCGCCCTGTTCGATAAGACGTCTACCCTCACCTCTTGATTTAATGATACCTGTTTTAGTAAGGATATCGATAAGAGAAACGGCACCGTCAGTAAAATCATCAGCTGTAAGAGCTGTGGTGGGCATATTGTCTGTATTGGTTCCGCTGCCGAAAAGAGCTTTAGCAGCTTCGTCTGCCTTTCTTGCCTCTTCTTCACCGTGTACAAGCTTAGTAAGCTCGAAAGCGAGAATTTCTTTAGCCGTATTAAGCTGACTGCCTTCCCAGCTGTCCATAGCCTGAATTTCCTCAATAGGAAGGAAAGTAAGCATTCTGATGCACTTAAGAACATCTGAGTCAGCCACATTTCTCCAGTACTGATAAAATTCAAAGGGAGAGGTTTTATTAGGATCGAGCCACACGGCATTACCTGCTGTTTTGCCCATCTTTTTGCCTTGAGAGTCAGTGAGAAGAGTTATAGTCATAGCATTAGCATCTTTACCAAGCTTACGACGGATAAGCTCTGTTCCGCCAAGCATATTACTCCACTGATCATCTCCGCCAAACTGAAGATTACAGTCATAATTTTTGAAAAGATAATAGAAGTCATAAGACTGCATTATCATATAGTTGAATTCAAGGAAGGAAAGACCCTTTTCCATTCTCTGCTTGTAGCATTCAGCGCGAAGCATATTGTTAACAGAGAAGCATGAACCAACCTCGCGAAGCATATCTACATAATTGAGCTTGAGAAGCCAGTCAGCGTTGTTGATCATCATCGCCTTGCCTTCACCGAACTCGATGAATCTTTCCATCTGACGCTTGAAGCATTCAGCATTGTGATCGATATCTTCCTTTGTAAGCATCTTTCTCATATCTGTTCTGCCGGAAGGGTCACCTATCATCGTAGTACCGCCACCAATAAGAGCGATAGGTGTGTTACCGGCCATCTGCAGACGCTTCATAAGAGTAAGTGCCATAAAGTGTCCGGCAGTAAGACTGTCTGCGGTACAGTCGAAACCAATATAGAACTTTGCCTTACCGTTATTGATAAGGTCACGGATTTGCTCTTCATCTGTAACCTGTGCAATAAGACCTCTTGCCACAAGTTCTTCATAAATTTTCATTTTATATTCGTCCTTTCAGATTATTTACATTTCTTAATATTTTAACACAGAAACAAATATTGTCAATAGTTAAAACAAATTAATTGTCACGGGCATAGTCTATAAGTTCGCGGGCAGAATCCATAGTAGTCTCTGTGATAATATCTCCGCCGATAATTCGTGCTATTTCCTTGACTCTTTCACTGTCAGAAAGTGAAGTAACCTTAGTGTAGGTTATGTTATCTGCCTTGTTTTTTTCTATATAAAGATGATTATCGGCATAAGCGGCTATCTGAGCAAGGTGAGTTACACAAAGGACCTGCTTTGTTTTCGATAGCTCGTGCATTTTATATGCGATTTTATGCGCGGCTCTTCCGCTTACACCGGTATCTATTTCGTCGAAAATCATCGTTTCCACCGAGTCACAGTATGTTAAAACACATTTAATTGCAAGCATAACACGTGAAAGCTCACCGCCTGAAGCAATTTTGCTCAGCGACTTCATATCCTGCCCTGCATTAGCTGAAAAAATGAATTCTATTTCATCCATTCCGTTTTCAGTAGCGTTAGCTTCTCTGAAATCTACGCTGAACTGAGCATCAGGCATATCGAGATAACGAAGTTCCTCAGAAACTCTTCTCTCAAATTCGATGGCAGTCTGCTTTCTGCAGTCTGAAAGATAACAGCCTCTTTTAAAAAGCTCATCAGAAAGCTCGTTATATTTTTCGTGAAGCTCATCAATAGCTTCGTCACTCATAACTATGGAATTATATTCTTCGATAATTTCTGCAAGATAAGAAAGCATATCTTCTTCTGTGGCACCGTACTTTCGTGAAAGACGGTATATTTCGTCGAGTCTTTCTTCTACGCTTCCGACATCAGCATAATCAGAATCAAAAGAGGAAAGCACCGCTGAAGCCTCCGAAAGACATTCAGAAAGAATATACTTCATATTTTCGAAGCTTTCTTTGTAGCTTAAGAAGTTTTCGTTATGATGAGAAAGTATATCTATATTCTCAGAAAGAGCATAAATGCTTTCACTGAGCCCTCGATTTTCACCGTCACCGTTAATGATGCCTTCTACTGCGCTCAGAGAAGATAAGATTTTTTCTCGGTTGGAAATTCTGTCGCGTTCCTTCAGTAATGCATCTCTTTCACCGATTTTTAAATTTGCTGCAGAAAGTTCATCTATCTGAAACTTGAGGAAATCAATTTTCTGTTCTCTCTCATCTTCAGATTTTAAAAGTTTTTTGAGCTGTTTTTTTACTGATTTCAGTTCATAGTAGGTTTCACGATAAGCGTCGAGAAGTTCATCACAGTCGGCCATAGCATCGATAAAACCTATATGATGCTCCTTTTGGAGAAGATACTGGCTGTCGTGCTGACCGCAAATCGTAACAAGATCTCGTCCGACTGACTTCAGCATAGAAACTGTAACATTGCTGCCGTTAATTCTGCAAATATTTCTTCCGTCCGCATTTATCGCTCTGGTTATAAGAAGACTGTTATCATCGTCAGCATCTATACCCATATCGTTAAGCTTCGTGAGTACAAGTGTCGGAACCTTTTCAAAATAAGCAGTAACCTTCGCTTTGTCGGCACCGTTACGGATTATATCCTTAGAGGTTCTTTCGCCGAGAACAGCATTTATTGCATCAATAACAATCGATTTACCGGCACCTGTTTCACCTGTGAGTATATTCAGACCTGAATCAAAAATGATTTCCGAGTGTTCAATCACAGCGATGTTTTCAATTTTTAAGCTTGAAAGCATATTCTTTTAAATTCCTTTCGGATAATTTTACTGCGCACTGCTTAAAATTTCTTCAATGCAGTCCTTGAATTCCTTAGCAGAATTTTCATCCTTACAGAGTACAAAGATAGTATCATCACCTGCAAGAGTGCCGACGATTTTATCGATAGAGAGATTGTCCATCGCTGCGCAGGCAGCCTGAGCCATACCTGAAAAGCACTTTACCACAGCCATATTACCGGCATAGTTAATACCTGTAACCGAATGTGAAAGAATGGAGTAATATTTCTTTGAAAAATCTTCGAAATCATTATTGACATAAGAATATTTATACTGACCTGAGCTCACAGGAGTTTTGATGAGCTTGAGAAATTTAATGTCTCTGGAAACCGTGGCTTGAGTAACCTTGAATCCAAGCTCATTTAATTTGATCATAAGCTCTTCCTGAGTGCCTACATCTTCCTTACTGATAAGATTGAGTATAGCTTCGTGTCTGTTCTTTTTCATATTTTCACCCGCGGCACACAGGAATCTGTACCGCTGTCCTTTCATTATTTGAATTTCTTATAATCAGTAAACGTTTCTTTCGATTATTTTCTCCGTTAAAATTTCCGTAAAACTGTCTGATTTTATTCGTATGATTTTAGCAGCTTTGTCCGATTTCGTGATACAAAGTCTGGTGCTGTCAGTGATAGGTATTCCGTCTTCACCGTCACAACTGAAAATAGGTAAAGATATATTTGCATTTCTGACAGTTATTCCGATTTCTGAATCAGCGTTAAAAATCATGGAACGCGAAATAATCGAATGCGGGCAGACCGGAGTCAGGATAAGACCCTCGATAGTGGGATCAACCACAGGACCTCCAGCAGACAGCGAATATGCTGTGGAGCCTGTAGGCGTAGCCGCAATAAGTCCGTCAGAAAAATATTTCCTAATTTTTCTGCTGCCACTGTAAGCATCTATTTCACACATATGCATCGAAGCACCGCGTGACACTACCACATCATTAAGGCAGATATATTCCTTGATGAATTCATCGTTTTCGTATCTTTTAACCGACAGCATCATACGTGAATCTGTGGTATAGTTTCCGTCGATGAGGTTATGCAGAAGATGAAGTTCTTCCTTTTCTATACCGGCAAGAAAACCAAGTCGGCCTGCGTTTATACCGAGGATAGGTTTATCGTATAAGGCTGCAACATGTGCAGAATGTATGATGGTGCCATCCCCTCCTACTGTTACCAGGATATCACATAACGAAACAGCTTGGTCAATGGGTAAAAATTCAGCACCGTCACATTTAAAGCCTTCCTTTACATTATCGATAATGATAACATTAACACCTAAAGAAATTAGCTCTTTATAAACATCCGATGCTACCTCATAGGCATTTTTACGGGTAATATTTATGTGAAAGGCGACAGTCATTACTGCTCACCCCCATCGAGCTTCGAATGAGAATTGTAAACTATTTCTTTGACAGATTTATCGAGGAAAGCTTCAGGTGTTTCAGTTTTTTCGATATAAATAAGATATTCTATATTTCCCTGAGGTCCTTTGATAGGTGAAAAATCAAGATTAAGCACCGAAAATCCGTTTTCGAGGACAAAGTCGTATATCATCTGAACTACTTCGTAATGCGTCTCGATATCACGTACAACGCCTTTCTTGCCTATCTTATCCTTACCGGCTTCAAACTGAGGCTTAATAAGACAAACAGCTCTGCCATTATCCCGGAGAAGATTACGCATAACGGGAATAATCAGTTTTAGTGAAATGAAGGACACATCCACACTGGCAAAATCAATTTCCTCGGGTATTTCCTCGTGGGTTACATATCTGAAGTTTGTTCTTTCCATATTCACTACACGGCTGTCATTACGAAGCTTCCAAGCGAGCTGACCGTAACCTACATCGATCGAATAAACCTTGACCGCACCGTTCATAAGCATACAGTCGGTAAAGCCTCCTGTAGATGCACCGATATCCA
>CALCHE010000174.1 GCA_937901145.1 uncultured Clostridia bacterium | reverse complement strand
GGATTGAATTATTTTATGATTTGTTGGGAGTCTTCTTCCACTTTTTCATCTGCTTTTTGTGGTTTTTCTTTTCCTTGCGTGACATCTGATAATCAAACTTTCTATCGCTGATTCTGTCATAAAGAGCAGATTCGAGTTTAGCGAATTCTTCTTCGCTACTCTGTGCAGCAGCAAGAATAATAAGACCGTTATCCTCGGGAAGAGTTACGACTGAGCCCTTTGAGGTATCGATTTCATACATAAAGAAGTAAATCTGAGCTGCTACATTATCACCCTGAGGAGAGTGAGTATGAGTGTATTCGACAGCAAGCTTATCGGTTTTGATATTGGCAACTTCAGCAAGATTGTAAAGATCCCATTTACCGATTCTTTCGTCGATGGACTGAACCTTTACAGGAACAGTTTCATCGTCAACCTTGAATTCATAAACCTTATCTCCGTAAAGAGAAGCACCTACGAAATAAAGCTTTTTGCCGTAAACATTAATCTGCTGACCGGCACAGATAAGAGCATTATTTCCTTCGCCCCAGATGTCACCTGTCTCAAATTTAACGCCTGCGCACTCTATTGTCTTGGGTACGAGCTCACCGGGGATGGAAACATTGATAGTGGGAATGGCGGTAGTATCTCTGTTATGATTAAAGGTAACAACATCGATATTATAAGGAAGTTCAACCTTTGAAGGAACATTCTTGCTTGCGACCTTACAGTCGTTAAGAGTAACAGCGAAAGATTTAACCTCATAGGGATCAAGATCAAACACAAGCTTGCCGTCAACAACGGTAGCAGGTCCGATATCCTCTTCCATACCGTTTACAGCCTTAGCAGAAGCGATACCCTTTCCGAGAGTGAATTCCACACCTCTTACCTTCTTGTTTGCGCCTTCGTTAAATCTTACAATGAAACAGTCGTCTGCTTCTGCCTTTTTGATAGCACGGACAATAACATCCTTATCATTGATGGCACCGAATGAATATTCGCTTGCAAGAACACCGCTATGATTATTTGTTACAAATACTGTAAGAGGCTGATTGAAGAAACGTGCATAAAGCTGTGTTCCGTTATCGTATTCACCCTTATGAGAATAAATAGCATAGCCGTATTTATTAAGACCAAAGTCCATCATACCCTGTACACTGTCGTGTCTGTAATACTGTTTGGGAGAATGAAGAACAGTAAGGCGGAGTGTTTTTTCATCCTTCATAATCCAGCCGTATTTGGAGTCACTGAATACAGAAACACCGTAAACTCCTGATTTATCAGTAATATCAGCCCATCTCTGAGCGGGTACCGAATAAAGCTTTTTATTTGCTTTTTCTCTTTTAATGGCACCGAGACCAAGGTCAAAAGTAGCCTTTTTGTTGCTTACATTGAAACAGAAGCCGTTATGAAGAGTTCTTCTGAATTCTCTCCACTCTACTTCATTTCGTACTGAAACATAAGGACAGCCTGCTACAAGAGATACATAATATGTAAAGGTAGACTTGCTTACCTTCTGTTCAACCTTAAGTGTAACTCTTACGGGGCCTTTTTCGATAAGAGTAATTTTACCCTTGCCTGCGAAGTCCCAAGGATATTTGCAAACTTCCTTATATCTTAACTCCCATGCAGCATATTCACCTGCACCGTTATACTTATTAAGCTCAAATCTGATGGGCTTTTTAAGAATTTCGGTATCATCGAGAGTTTTATCAATAATTGATGAAATATCACCGTCGGAATTTACTGTAACGATATATTTGAAGTTTTCGATTGAACGGCCTGAACAGCGAAGACCTGTATTGATTTTACAGGGTACATCACTTTCGACCACATCGAGAACCTTGAAGCCGAGAGCAGGTATATAATCGGCAACGCTTACAGACATTTTACCGTCTTTTATGTAATTGACCTGTGAAGGAACTTCCTTACCGTTTTTATCAAATACACGAACATATTCCTTTTTACCTGCATCGAGAACAAAATCAACCTCACCCATTCTGCCGTGCTCTACGGTGTTATTGATAACAATAGCTGTTCCCTTGGTCCAGGAAGTATCCATCTTTTTGATGATTTCTGCTGCTGCACCTTCATAAGCATTAGAAAGCTGATTGGCACTGAGAACATAGTCATTCCATGAGCGCTGATAAACTCTTTCTACAGATGTACCTGTAATATCATCGTGGAAGGTATGAGCGAGAGTTCTCTTCCATCCCTTATCGATTTCAGTTCTGGGATACTCAGCTCCGACGAGAGCTTCTGCAGCTACAGCCATACGCTCGGCCATATCAGCAATTTCCTCATTACGACGGTTATATCTTTTACTGAAAGATCTGGAAATATATGAGCCTACGCCGTGGTCAGTCATAAGCAGCTCATTTTCCCATTTGGGAAGTTTATCGATCTCAGCCTGTGAAAGAGAAGAAATATCGTCGAAAAACTCTGTGGGAGAAGAAGAAACAACTTTGATTTCAGAAGAGTCGTTAGTTCTGATTTCGTCACAGACAGTTTTTACAGACTGCTCCTTCGGTGCGCCACCGACGTCGCCTACACCGTGATAAGCGTAGGTAATGGGAAGGTCATATTCTTTTATGTTTTCGTCAAGCTTTTTGGTAAGGCCGCTGTTTGTACGAACCTTTTTGAAAGTAGTGCAATATGATTTAGCATTAAGTGATGCAAGGGCATATTTACCGTTTACGCCGTACCAACGGCCGATGTCAAAGGGAATGCCGTAGGCACTGCCCCAGGAAAGCTTCTGAGTGGAGAAGCCTTTGATACCTGCATGCTCGATAATAGAGGGAAGAGCCCAACCGAAGCCAAAGCAGTCAGGAA
The DNA here is from genome assembly GCA_937901145.1 of uncultured Clostridia bacterium. GTDB lineage: Bacteria > Bacillota > Clostridia > Oscillospirales > Acutalibacteraceae > UBA6857. Next base: position 7,816 of record CALCHE010000174.1, on the reverse strand, counting down.
GAAAAATGTCGTTGCTCTTTTTGCCGAATTTCTTTTCGAAGTATTTGTTTCCGTAAAGAATGTTTCTGAAAAGTGCTTCAGGCGAAGGTACGTTAACGTCACCGTTTTCGAAGCTACTGCCGGTAACATTCCATCTGCCTTCTTCGACATACTTTCTGAGCTGTTCAAACTTTTCTGGATAATATTCCTCCATAAGCTCATATCTGTAGGAGCCCTCAAAATTAAACTGATATTCAGGATACTGCTCAAAAAGCTTGAAATTTTCATCAAGAGTAGCAGGGATGCAGACCTTGATTACGTGTTCAAAGTCCCAGTTCCACACCGTATCAAGATGGGCAGTCGCAATGGTATAAATTTTTTTGTCCTTATTCATAATGCACCTCATATAAGAGTTATTTGTTAATGCGTCAGAAACGCCTGTTTACATAATTATTTTCTTGCTGTAGCAAAAATATAGATATTACCTGCAGCATATAATGTGGCAGCAATGATATTAACTGTGCCTAAGGTAGCCCAGACTGTGCCATCAAGCGGTGCTACAAAACCAAGTGACATCTGCTCAAAGAACATAGCAACAGATGTACCTGTCACAAATACCAGAAGCACTGCTGAAACAATAAAAATCACAAGCTGAACCACAGAATTTTTAACCAAAGCCTTATCTGTAAGACCTCCGACGATATAAGCTGCTGCTGCAATAAAAGCACACACAGGAGAGAACGCAAGAAAAATCAAACCGTCCTTTGCTGAATGTTCAATACCGTTTGCTATATCGGAAACAGGCACAAATTTATATAAAACTACAGCGGCAACAACCATCACAAGAGCGATTATCGCCGTTACCATATAAGCTGCTCCGCAATTCTGTTTCACATGTTCCTTAGAAACATTACTCATATTTTCACCTCTTTACATTTTTCTCCTATTATTTTCTCATTTTACCATAAGAGCAATACATTTTCAACAATTTATCAAATTTATTTATTAAAAAATTATAAAAATATACCTCACTCCGAAACAAGTGAGGCATATAAATTATTCTTCAGTCACAGTATCATCGGAAACTGTCTTTTCACTTTCAGCTCCGTCAGAACCAACGTGTTCACCGTTCATAAGCTTAATGAATGTATCACCGTCAATCTTTTCATTGATTATGAGATATTCAGCTACAACAGTAAGCTTATCGAGATTACCTTCAATAATATCGTGACATCTGTCATAGGAATTAAGAATGATTTTCTTAACCTCTGCATCAATATCTGAGGCAATCTGTTCGGAATAGTTTCTTACGTTACTGTAATCCTTACCAAGAAATACTTCATGATTAGATGAGCCGTACATAATGGGTCCAAGCTCATCACTCATACCGTAACGGGTTACCATTCCTCTTGCGATATCTGTGGCTCTCTCTATATCATTTGAAGCGCCCGTGGAAATATCACCGATAACCACCTTTTCAGCTACACGACCACCGAGAAGAACTACGATGTCATCGAGCATATCATTCTTTGAGCGGTAACTTCTGTCCTCGGAAGGAAGACTCATAGTAAAGCCGCCTGCCATACCTGTGGGAACAATAGAAATCTGATGAACAGGATCCTGTCCGGGAGTAAAGTAAGTAGCGAGTGCGTGACCTGCCTCATGATAAGCGGTAAGTCTTTTTTCCTTGTCACTCATCTTACGGGATTTCTTTTCGGTACCTACCACACATTTGATAGTAGCTTCCTCGATCTCCTTCATAGTGATGGCTTTTTTATCTCTTTTAGCAGCCAGAAGAGCAGCTTCATTAAGAAGATTTTCAAGATCTGCGCCTGTAAACCCTGCTGTTGACTGAGCGATAACCTTAAGATCTACATCAGGAGCAAGAGGCTTATTTTTGGCGTGAACCTTCAGAATTTCTTCTCTGCCCTTTACATCAGGAGCACCTACGGTAAGCTGACGGTCAAATCTGCCGGGTCTGAGAAGAGCCGGATCAAGGATGTCAGGTCTGTTTGTAGCAGCGATAATAATAACACCTTCGTTTGCACCGAAGCCATCCATTTCAATAAGAAGCTGATTAAGCGTCTGCTCTCTTTCATCATGTCCGCCACCCATACCGGCACCGCGATGACGGCCTACAGCATCAATTTCATCGATGAAGAGAATGGACGGAGAATTTTTCTTAGCCTGGTCAAAAAGGTCTCTTACTCGTGAAGCACCGACACCGACATACATTTCCACGAAATCGGAGCCCGAAATAGAGAAGAACGGTACACCGGCCTCACCTGCCACAGCTCTGGCAAGGAGCGTTTTACCGGTACCCGGAGGGCCTACGAGAAGCACACCCTTTGGTATTCTGGCACCTAACTGACTAAACTTCTGAGGATTACGTAAAAATTCAACTATTTCCTCAAGCTCTGCCTTTTCTTCGTCAGCACCTGCCACATCCTTGAAGGTTGTCTTTCGCTTTTCATCCTTACCGAGCTTTACTCTTGCTTTACCAAAGGAAAGAGTGCGGTTATTTTCTGTCATTATATTCTGACCCATTTTACGGTAGAAATAAAGCATAACCGCTACAAGCATTATACTGAGAATGGTCATGGGAAGCATACTTGCCCACCAGGAACCGTTCGAACCGCGGATGTAGTCGTATTTTATAGGTGTCTGCGATGAAAGATTGTGTTCAGTAACATAGTTATGAACATCTTTAAGGAATATATCTACATTAGGAACTGTGTAGTTTACATATTCCTCGCTGTCAGTAAGAGAATATCTGAGAGCACCGCTGGAAAGATTGAGAGAGAATTCGTCAACCTTATCCTCACGGAAAAGCTGTACTATCTGATAATACTGAGGTTTTTCGGTTTTATTGCCTTCACCGGTAAAATAAGCAAGAGAAATTACCAGAATTACTGGGATAATAATATAAAGAAGGTTACCCCATTTCTGGCTTCCTGCATTCACCGGCTTTCTGTTATTATTTTCCAATATATAATCACTCCTTATTTTGTGTACACTTCCGGCTTAAGAATGCCGACAAAAGGTAAATTCCTATAGAATTCATCATAATCAAGACCATAACCGACAACAAAAGCATCAGGTACGGTTTTTCCTGTATATTTAAGTTTGAGCTTTACATTAGGATCTCTTCTTTCAGGCTTATCAAGAAGTGAGCAACAGGCAACGCTTCTGGGATTTCTGCCTTCGAGAACCGCCATAAGCTTTTCGAGAGTTTTTCCGCTGTCAAAGATATCCTCAATTACAAGTACATCATAATCGGAAATATCGTATGTAATATCCTTGGTAATATTCACTACACCTGCGGTATCAGTGCTTGAACCGTAATAGCTTTTGGCAGACATAAAGTCTATTTTACAGGGAATCTTAATCCCCTTCATCAGGTCAGACATAAAGCATACGGAACCTTTAAGTACACAGATAAGAAGAAGATTTTTTCCCTCATAATCCGCATTTATCTGTGCAGTAATTCTTTCAACTATTGATTTGATTTCTTCTTCAGAAACAAGAATTTCCTTGATGTCATTAAGCATAGTCAGCCATCCTTTTTTATTGTTATTGAAAATATTTTTTCGCAATTTATTTCGGGTATATAAGGAGCATTAACACCTACACCTTCAACCCAGATTATATTTTCACCGTCCCGTAAAACGGCAATTTTTTCTCTTTCATTTACGGGTATTTTTAATTCATTAAAAAGCTTTTTCAGACTCTTACTGATTCCTCTGTTTTTAAAGAGAAATCTGTCCCCTTCTCTGCGCGACGTAAGTGTCATCTCACCGCATATCTTTGTACCGTCAAATAATGAACTCCGGTCACGGCAGTCTTTTCCCTGACAAATACTGTAAACGCCGTAAGGAGTTTCAGCTTTTCCTGTTTTAAAGTCGGCTTGCCAAGAAGCATTTTTCGGCATCTTTTTACCGAAGGAAAACACACCACCGGAAACTTCAGCATACAAGTCAGCGGAAATTTCCACTTTTCCTTCCCTGTTCTCTATTATCGAATTAACAAGTTCGGTGTGTATATGCAAAGGCTGTTTAGACATTTTTTCGCTGAGCAAATTAAGAACAGCTCTTTTTCTGACTGCAGGATGAGCTTTAAGAAGCACCTGAACATCGTAACCTCCGACTATCGAAGAATCAGACAGCAAATCAGAAACTGACTTCTCAATAAAGTCATTTTCTTCATTTAGAACAGCAGCAGTGCGTGAAATATTACCGACACATGAGCTATTAACGTTTTTTAAAGAAGGTATAACATTATGTCTTATATAGTTTCGTGTGTAATCATCAGTAAGGTTTGAACTGTCTGTTATAAAGGGCACATTCTCCTGTTCACAGTATGACTCGATTTCTTCTCTTGAACAGAAAATCAGAGGTCTTATAATATTCGGCTCCCTTTTTACAGGAATGCCGCATAAGCCCTTCAGACCGGTACCGCGTAAAAGATTATAAACGGTAGTTTCGACGCTGTCGGAAAGAGAGTGTGCGACAGCTACAGCATCACATCCGACTTTATCAAAGCATTCATAACGTACTTTTCTGCCACATTCCTCTGTGCTGAGTCCGAGCTCTGCTGAAAGTGCAGCAACATCAACTGAATTAACCGTCAGTTCGATTCCCTTTTCAGCGCAGTAAGCTCTTACGAGATTTTCATCCCGCAAAGCTTCTTCACCTCGCAGATTATGATTAATGTGAACTGCTCTGAGAATTATACCGTACTTATCCTTTAATGAACTTAAAATATGAAGAAGACACATAGAATCTGCACCGCCGGAAACCCCGACAGCCACAGATTTTACGCCTTCAAACAGACGGTATTTTTCAACCGTATCAATAACTTTACATATCATTTCTGATAGTCTCCAGATTTGAGAACAATGTGTAGTCACCGTTCCATGCTACCTTTACAGTGGTAGTGGGCCCGTGTCGGTTTTTCGCGATAATGAATTCAGCTTCGTTTACGGCAGGTCTTTCCATCTCTGTAGGACCGTCCTCTTTTTCAGTAGCATAATATTCATCTCTGTAAAGCATTATAACTATATCGGCGTCCTGTTCGATAGAACCTGATTCACGCAGATCAGAAAGCTGTGGCTTGTGGGATTTGCCTCTACCCTCAGTAGTACGGGCCAACTGAGCCAGAACTACAACGGGAATGTTAAGATCCTTAGCCATAAGCTTAAGATTTCGTGTAATTTCAGAAACCTCCTGCACACGGCTTTCTACTCTCGTACCCGCTTTCATAAGCTGAAGATAGTCAACGAAAACAGCATCAACATCACGGAGTCTTCTGATTCTTGACTTCATTTCAGAAACTGTCATGTTTGATGTGTCATCGAAATAAAGCTCACAGTTACTCAGAAGTGCAGTAGCTGTGGCAAGCTTAGCCCACTCATCACCTGAAATGTTACCTGTTCTCATCTTTGTGCTTTCTACTCTTGCTTCAGTGGAAAGAACTCTCTGTGCGAGCTGTTCCTTAGTCATTTCGAGAGAGAAGAAAAGCACTTTCTTTTTGCCCATCATAGCAGTGTTACGGGCAAGGTTAAGAGCAAGACTCGTTTTACCCATAGCGGGACGGGCGCCGATGATGAGAAGGTCAGAACGGTTAAGACCTGTTATAGCCTTATCAAGATCTGTAAAACCTGTAGTAAAGCCTTTATACTTATCTCTGTCAGCTGAGCTCAGCTTCTGAAGCTTATCATAAACCTCATTAACGATAATATCGCCGATTTTTGTCGGGCCCTTTGATACTCTACCCTGTCTGATGTCATAAATCTGCTGTTCAGCGGATTCAAGAAGTGAATCTGCAGGCTCCGATGAAGAGGATGCCTCATCGATAATTCTTTTCGACACGGTAATAAGTGTACGGATATGGTATTTTTCACGGATTATAGCGGAATATTCCTCTACATTCTCAGTAGAAGGAACCACCTGAGTGAGCTGAAAAAGATATTGCTTACCGCCTGCATCGTCATATATCTTATCCTGCTTCAGCTTTTCGAGAACGATGAGCGGGTCGATTTTTCCGCCCAGAGCATCTATCTCCTGCATAATGGTAAAGATAGCCTTATGCTGAGGAAGATAGAAATAATCCGGTTTTACTATAATAAGAACCTGTGTTATGCAGGCAGGGTCGATAAGAATCGAACCGAGAACCGCCTGTTCAGCTTCAAGTGAATAAGGCATATTTACATCATCAGCCGATGAATAAGAACCGTAGTGTTCTGTTGCCATTATTTTCACCTCATTTATTTTAAAAGTCTGTTTTCAGATTATTCGCCTACCATTACGAAAAGTTTAGCAGAAATGCCCTGATAAAGCTTAACCTCGAATTCATAGGTGCCGAACTGCTTGATATCTTCTACAACAATCTTTCTTTTATCAACCTTGATACCGAAATCAGCAGCAAGCTTTTCTGCTATTTCCTTGCTGGTTACAGAACCGAAAAGCTTTCCGTTCTGACCTGCCTTAGCAGTAAGACGAAGAGTTTTGCCGGAAATTTTTTCAGCATTTTTCTTAGCTTCGGCTGTTTCGGTTTCAATTCTGTATTTTTCAGCCTGTTCACGGTTTTTAAGCTCAGACATATTCTGAGCATTAGCCTCTACAGCTAAATTTTTAGGAAAAAGGAAGTTTCTGGCATATCCGTCAGAAGCATTTACAAGCTGACCTTTTTTACCTAAACCCTTTACATCCTGTTTTAATACTACTTTCATTATATTTTACCTCCGTTATAAATTATCATAATAATCGTCTATAGCTTTTTTAAGTGTTTGTTCTGCCATTTCAAAGGAAATTTCGCCGAGTTGACAGGCTGACATGGTCTGATGTCCTCCGCCTCCGAGACTTTCCATAATCAGCTGAACATTAATTTCACCGTAGGACCTGGCAGAAATATTTATTCCGCCATTCTGCGCAAAAATAACAAAGGAGGCTTTGATACCTTCTATGTTAAGCATTTCATCAGCGGCCTGTGAAGTAACAAGTCTGATGCCCTCAAACTCATTTTCCACACATGATACTGCGCATTTCCTGTATTCATAAGCCATATCAATAATGGAATTTCTGTTTCTGAAAAGTTCCATATCGTTGGAAAAGAGCTTTTTACACTCTACTGTATTAGCACCTCTGGAGCGAAGATATGCCGCTGCTTCAAAGGTACGTACACCTGCCCTGAGAATAAAATTACGTGTGTCAAGCATAACACCTGAAAGAAGAGCAGTAGCCTCAAAACGTCCGATTACAGGATCCTTATCTACATACTGTGCTATCTCTGCAACCATCTCCGAAGCCGATGATGAACCGGGAAGATGATAAAACATTACGGTGTCTTCTATATAACCGACTGACTTTCTGTGATGGTCAATAACCATCACCTTTCTTATCTTGTCGATAAGCTCAGGGCACTCGGTAAAGCTCTGTTTGTGTGTATCAGTAACAATCAGCAGAGTATTATCGGTGATTTCCTCTTCTGCTTTTGAAGGATGCAACAATTTGCTGCTGTCTCTTTCAGCTCTGAAGGCTTCGATCAAAGGACCTGCAAGAGTGCTTTTATCATTTATAATGATGTGAGCAGGCTTCTGAAAATGATCTACTATACTGAGCATTCCTATACAGGAGCCGAAGGAATCAAAATCCGAGAATCTGTGTCCCATAATAAGAACATTATCACAGTCCGAAATTATCTCGGCAATAGTTTTTGCAATAAGTCTGGTACGAACCTTGTTACGCTTTTCGAAACCTGCCGAAACGCCGCCGTAAAAAACATATTCAGTATCTTTTTTTATAGCGACCTGATCACCGCCGCGACTCTGAGCCATATC
>CALCHE010000173.1 GCA_937901145.1 uncultured Clostridia bacterium | reverse complement strand
AGTGGGTTACAGATATATCATACATAAAGACCGGGCAAGGAACTCTTTATCTGTCAGTAATCAGAGATTTGTATGATAACAGTATTGTTGCATACAAAACCGGAACAGAACAAAACATAAATCTTGTACTAAGAACAATCAAAGCAGCTAAGAGAAAAGAAAAAATCACTGCAGAGTTGCAGCTCCACAGTGACCAAGGGTTTCAATATACATCGCAAGCATATTTTAACCTGACTAAATCATACGGCATAACTCCGTCAATGTCAAGACGTGGTAATCCTTATGATAATGCAATGGCTGAAAATTTCTTTTCTATTCTCAAAACCGAATGTTTATACCGAACAAAACTGAGAACCTATGAGGAGGCTCGCCTCCTCATAGGTCAATACATCGACTTTTACAACAACGAAAGAATTCAACTAAAAACAAAACTGACTCCGATAGAATTTCGAAGTCAGTATGTTGCTTAAAATTTAATATTTAACACCATAGGGGGTGTTTTTGTGCTGTCCGTACAATTTGGGGCAGTTCACAACAAACAGGTGTTTTCTTATTTCTCAGATATTACCAGGTCACCGTTATCGTAAATACGCACATAATCAACAAGAAAATCTGAAGGTAAATCGTTTTCCTCATCGGTAATGTATCCGCAGCCAATCCAGGTAAGGTGCTGTGTATCAGGCTTACCATCAATTACGTTACCGTTGATTTCGGTAGTAACATTAAGATATGCAGGATAAGCAGGTATGCTGTCAGGGTCTGTAAGCTCCCATATCATCTTTCCGTCATAATAAAATCTGAGAGCATCCTTTTTCCAGTCAAGTCCATAAGTATGATATCCGTCATACATATCCTTTAATTCTGTACGCATCTGCTTACGTCCGCTATAGCCGTCATAGTATATAGCATTCTGAAGAATATAGGGTAAAGCTGATTCAAAAATATCAATTTCACTGCCATCCTGAGCCTTCTGCTCCATATTATAGATATCATCAGGCATAAGCCAGAAAGCATTCCAAAGGCCGCGAGTATTTTCTACCTTGCAACGAATTTCATAATAACCGTAAAGGAATCTTTTTTTCGGTGTGCAAAGATCACCTGTGTAATAAGCCGGTTCTTCGACATCATCTCTGTACTCAGTACGAATAACAAGCTTACCGTTTTTTGTAGATACCTGGTCCTGTGACCAGTAACCGCCTCTTCGGACAGTTATTCCGGATGAACCCCATATGCTCTCGTCGTATCCATTATTGAATTCATCTTTAAGCTCCAACTCATAAGTATCAGGTATTTCAAAAATATCTACACCCTCATCAAGAGTCTGATACCCGAAGAAATAATAAAGCACTCCGCCTGCCACAGCGAGAACGATAACTGCCAGAACAGCTATTATTTTAAACATCTTTGATTTTTTCATTTCTAATCTCCGTTTTCCTTTATATTTTTGTCTTATGTCTAAATCATATTACCCATTAATACACAATTTGTCAATAGTTGCATAACATTTTTATCCGATTATACTCATACACCATATATTTTTTAGATATGTATTATAATAATTACACCTCAAATCTTGACAAAGCATTCCATTTATATTATACTCCACTCCGCTATGAGGGAGTAGCAAGCACTTCGGTGTAACAAGTCAACATACTGACCGAAAAGGTCTGGCTTGTTTTAATTTGCGAGACTCATGTATGAGGATGGTATAACTGTACATAGTGTCTTTATATACAGAAATGACGGGTACGGTTTTACCGCACCCGATTTTTATTTATTAAGGGTAACCGGTATAATCCGAACCCTACTTTGGAGGATTAAAATGCACCTTGGTTTTTCTTTTTTCGCAAACAGTTTTCTTCTCGGTACGGGACTTGCTATGGATGCCTTTTCCGTATCTTTGGCAAACGGTCTCAATGAACCCAAAATGAAAACGAGAAAAATTTTCTCCGTGGCAGGTATATTTGCTCTATTTCAGCTGGCTATGCCTCTTTTAGGCTGGATCTGTGTTTCGGCTGTAGCAGAGCATTTCAAAACCTTCGAAAAATTCATTCCATGGATTGCTCTGATTCTTTTATGCTACATAGGCGGTGATATGCTCCGTGACGGATTAAAGCACAAGGATGAACCTGAGGAAAAGCCCGCTGTAGGAATCACAGGTCTTCTCGTTCAGGGAGTAGCCACATCCATAGATGCTCTTTCCGTAGGCTTCACTATATCCGATTATAATTTCACAGAAGCACTTCTCGCCTGTATTCTTATCGGTGTAGTAACATTCTTTATCTGCTTTGCAGGCATTCTCATAGGAAGAAAAGCAGGTACCGCTCTCGCAGGCAAGGCAGGCATTTTCGGCGGATTGATTCTGGTTTTCGTAGGATTGGAAATTTTCATCTCATCTCTCATCTGATTTTCTTCATCTCTAATCTGATTTTCTTTTTTCTATTGACTTTATTCCTCTGTTGTGGTATCTTTTGTGAAGAATATGTTAACGAGGTATTAAAAATGACTAAGATTCTTTCGATTGTTATGGCTCTCGTGGCCTATGTTTCAGGATTTTTTTCCTTCCTTTTCCCCACTACGGAGGACTACACTCTTTTCAGTGAAATACGTTACGGTAATGAGCCCAGAGAGGTTATGGACATCTATGTCCCCGACATAGCTTATAAGCGTTCCGAAAACGGATGCATTCTCTTTATTCACGGTGGCTCCTGGTCAAACGGAGACAAAAGAGAAATGGCATCAAGATGCATCGAAATGGCAAAAAAAGGATACATTACCGCTACGATGAATTACACCCTCTATTCTAAATCAAACTCTTCGGATTTCACAGTAGATGTTATGCTCGATGAAATCGGAATGGCACTTCAGGAAATCAAGGTTTTCTCCTCAGAAAAAAAACTCAATATAACAAAAGCGGCTACCTCAGGCTTTTCATCAGGCGGACACATTTCACTTCTTTATTCCTACAAAAGAGCGAAGCAGTCACCCATAAAACTCGTCTTCACGGCAAATATGGTCGCACCCGCTGACCTTAGTTACGATGTATGGGGTGAGTTATGTCCTGTAATTGTAAGCGGTCTCACCGGAAAAACAGTAACTCTCAGTATGGCAAAAACAGGCAGAGCAGACAGCCTGATTGCTTCCGTTTCACCTGTCAGCTATGTCAGCTCCAAATGCATCCCTTCACTTTTCGCTTATGGCGGTAAGGATACGGTGGTTACGGTAGAAAACTACTACTCGATGAAAGCTGCCTTCGATAAAACGACTGCAAGGCACGACTTCTATCTTTATCCCGAGTCCATTCACACTCTGCTGAACGATCCCGATGTTCACCAGAAATATCATGCGAAATTACTGGAGTACTGCAAAACATATTTCGGCCACTAAAAATTTATCTCCCGACACTTCATCTGTATCGGGAGATTTTCTTTATTCATCTTTACCGTAAAATTCGATCAGCTCCTGAGCCTTTTCGTCGCTGATTTCCATTACACTGCCGTGACGTTTTCTTCTTTTACCCATATTATAGGCACTCTCGTCGAGCTTTCTGAAATCTGCTGTCGAAAGCTCCTCGCACACCATAGGCAGATATCCGCCCTTTGTATGGTACTGGTCGGCGATAAGACACCATCTGCCGTCAGGAAGCTGATAAGCTTCAGGTCCCTCAAGACCGAAAAATCCGTCAAGAAGCTCGCTTGAAAGCCTCTCAAACCTCTCGCCCTCCTCAGGCACCAGACTTTTACAGCGTTCGATAATAATCGTTTTATTCGTTTCATCCTTAGAGAAACGATAATAGTAACCCTTGTCCCAAACAATGTTCGTATCGATTACATCAGTGACTGAATCGATGTATTTGAAAGCAGGAGTGAAGGTAACGAAATCCTTCGTAAAGGAGCCGTATATTCTCTGCTTATCCTCTCCGTTTTCCTTTACTCTTGATGCCCAGAAAACGAACCAGCTTTCCTTTTCTCTGCAGTAAACGGCTTCAGGCGCCCACACGCAGCCCGCCTCGGGAACACCTACCTCCACGAGTCTTTCCTCGCTCCAGTGCATAAGATCATCGGACTCCCACACTACTATTGAGCGGCTCCCTCTGGCAGAAAAGTCCTCCCAGCTACCGCCCTTTGTGGTACACAAATCAGTGGCAATAATCACATATTTCTTTCTGTTTTCATCATAGAGGACAAAGGGATCTCTTATACCAGTAGTTCCCACAGAGGAATAAAGCAGAGGCTCATCGGAGCCGAGATCCGTCCAGTTAAGTCCGTCACAGCTGACAGCAAACCAGACGCTCTCCTTATCTTCATTGGTTTCCGTAAAATGTGGAAATAAATATGATGACATAATATTTTCTCCTGTAACTGTATTTTTTTGTCATTATAAAATATTTTCGGTTGAAAGTAAATACATTTTTTTCTTTTATACATTTACTCCTGCTTCTTCAAGAAAGCTTTTTAATTTTGCTTTAACCTTCTGCACTCTGCTCCGTGCCGCTGAGGCTGAAATACCGTAAAGAGATCCTGTCTCCCTACTGGAAAGATACCGTGAAACAGAAAGAAGCTCCCTTTCCTCCACTGTTAGCTTTTTCATAGCAATCTGAATACTCAGTGCCTCATCAAAATCATACTCGACAGGTATTTCATTTTCATATAGCTCGTTATAGTAATGTATCACTTTCTTCGACTGTACGGTACGCAGATAATCATTCCTGACATTTTTAGCTACCGCGAAAATCCACTGCTTAGGCTTATTAATCTTTCCCTGATAAGAAAACAGATACTGCCAAACCTTCATAAATGTCTGCTGACTCAAATCCTCTGCAGTATCCTCATCAAACTGCCTACGAAAATAAGAGTAAACTTTCTTATTATACTTATCCCAAAGTTCATCAAATGCTTCGGCAGGTATGTAGTCCATTTTATTTCCACCTGAATATTTTTTTCTTCTTTTCTTTTTCTTCTGCTGTCAGTATTTTCCCCACGGATTCGCTGTTAGCCTGTATATAACCGTGAAGCTCCTTACGAGCGATTATTTTACCTGTGGCGATAAATTTAACTTGCTTTGCCGAAAGCATTTCTTCCGTAACATCATCGGAAACAGTTATTATTCCGCAGGAGATTATGACCGTTTTAATTTTGAGATTATTGATAAAATTTCTGTCAAAATCAATTTCAGCCGTAGGTCTTATAATATTCGCATCATCGTCTATTTTATAAATGGTACCGTTAATCTTCACGGCTTCAACGAATGCATCAGAAGACTTTACCAGAGAGCCGTTTATGATAATTCTTATATTCATTTCTGCAGGTATATCCCTCAGGACAGTAAAACCGTTACATACTACCAAACTGTCCTTGGCAAGGTCATCCTTTGTAAGATTTGTCATACCGTTAAAAACCGAAGCATTTCCCGAAACATTGATTTCAGTCATAATATTCGTCTTTTTTATTGATGTGTAAGCCTCGGTGAATTCGGGAGTCGGATTTTCGGGCAGCATAATTAAATGAACATTCATTATACTTTTAATTTTTTTCAGAGCCTCAGGAGTGAAGTTTCTTAAATCGACAGAAGCCTGATTAATTATTCTTGCCATATTCTTTCCTTCTTTCTTTTTATTCTTCAGGGTTTCAAAAAGCAAAACAGATAAGGGCATATCCGTGTAATAAACAAGCACCTCATCAAAGGTAAAGGTGCCGTCCTTAAGTGCAGATAAACCGCCGTATAATTTGGACATAAGCATTTCTCTTTTCCTGTATTTGAAGCCGGTTTCACTTATTAAGACGTAAAAAAAATCAAACTGTCCACGGTTTTTCTGAATTTTTAAAATTATATCACTACATAAAAGAAAACACAATCAATATTCATTGAAATACTGTCTTCTTTATGATAAAATAAAAAGACAAACTATCTTCTTAGGAGGAACAAATAATGAGAAAAAATTTTGGCGCCAAGGCTATACTTTATCCTATGCCCGTGCTTATTATAGGCTCTTACGATGAAAACGGAAATCCGAATGCTATGAATGCCGCCTGGGGCGGTATAAGTGAGGAGACAGAAATATCAATTTGTGTAAGCGATACACATAAAACCGCAAAAAATATTATGAAATCAGGTGCTTTTACCGTAAGCATCGCAGATAAAGAAAACCTTGTAGCTGCTGACTATGTCGGCATCGTTTCAGGAAATAAGGACCCTGACAAAATTTCAAAATGCGGATGGACTGCCGAAAAAAGTGAATTTGTTAATGCTCCTCTTTTCAAAGAGCTTCCACTGGCTCTGGAATGCAGACTCATAAGCTATGACAAAGAATCCTGCAGACTTGTGGGTGAAATAATTAACGTCTGTGCTGATGAAAGGATTCTGAGTGCTGACGGCAAGGTTGACCTTGAAAAGTTTTCACCCATAACCTATGACCCTGTTCACCACACCTACCGTATTTTAGGCGAAGCAGTAGGCAAGGCTTTTTCTGACGGTAAAAAGATCAAATAAAGGAGCGGCAAAAAATGAAAACCTTCGGTACATATTTTCAGAATGATAAGGACGCACCGATAAAATACGGTGAGGTCAATCTTATAAACCCAAAAAGACAAAGACTCCGCGGTGAGCCTCTCTACGAAGGAATCGAAGCCGTCCCTGTTTTCCAGGGATTCTGCGGAACAGACTTCGAGCTGATGAAAATGGGAAGAGACGGTAAACTCGGAAAGAAATTCCCTGAGGGTGAAAGCAGACTCATAAACGGCCATGAGGGCGTGGTATGGGTACCCTCGGAAAACCGATTTGCTATCGTTCTCATCCGTGGTGGTGACAGCTACGACCCCACCCGCTACAGAGAGGATGAAACCTACTTCGAGTATGGCTGTGACGGCGCTGACGGTCTTTTCTGCGACAGAAATTATTTTAACCCCGACATGCTGCTTCATCTTCCCGAAAAATACGAGGGACTTAAAAAGCTTCCTCTTCAGGTGGCAAAAAGGCTTTCCTTTGCCGACCCATATGCCTGTGCTATTTTCCAGCTCGAAAGAATGGAGGATTTGGGTGAGGCTCATAACTTCCGTATAGAAATGGCAAAGCATAAATGCTCTGAAGCTCAGGCAAGAAAAATCGCCAAGGATGCAGTTTTCGAAAAGACGGTGATTTTCGGTTTAGGTATGACAGGTCTTTTCATCGCAGACCAGATAAGAAGAAATCATCCCGATGCAAAAATTCTTTTCATCGGAAGAAGTGACGAAAGCAGTAAAAAGGTTGTCTTCTCGAAGGAAATCGCAAAAGCTGACTATCTATGTACGGCAGGTCTTTCTGAGGAAGAGACAGCAGAAAAGATAATCTCTCTTTTAGGCGGCAGAGCTACTATGTTTGTGGGCACAAGCGGAACAAACATTGAGCACCGTGTAGCCTTCGAGCATAAAGTATTAGGCTGTAACGGTGTTTATAACAGCTTCTCCCTCGGCCCTGTGGTTCACTACGACTCCATGCCCTTCGGCTTCGAAAACCATCTTATCTTCGCATCCATTAACTTCCGTCAGGAGCATATGGAAAAAGCAATAGAGGTTCTCGTTGACAGCCGATATGATGAAGTGGTAGAGCTTATTGATAAAGAAGAATTCATAAAAGATCCTCTTGATGCCTATGAAAACAAAATTTTCTGTAAGGGTGCTCCCCTTAAGACAGGCATTATATGGAACAAAGAATATATGGAGGCAGAATAATGAAAGCGATAGTTATACCCGAGCCTAATAAAATCGAAATCAGAGAAGTACCTATGCCCGAGGTAAAGGAGGGCGAGGCACTTTTAAAGATAAAATATGTCGGTATCTGCGGTGCTGACCTTGCTTCGTACACAGGCAATCAGCCCTTCACTACCTATCCCCGAATTCCAGGTCACGAATTTTCAGCTGAAATCGTAGAAATCCCCGAAAATGACAAGGGATTCAAAAAAGGTGACATCGTTACCTGTAACCCCTATTTCAACTGCGGTGAATGCTACTCCTGCGAAAGAGGATATGTGAACTGCTGTACCGATAATCAGACTATGGGTGTACAGCGAGACGGTGCCTTCTGTGAATATATAGCTATGCCTGTAGAAAGAATTTATGACGGCAAAGGACTGTCTGCCGAGGAACTGGCACTTATCGAGCCTTTCTCGATTTCACAGCACGCCGTTTCCCGTGCCGTAATCAAGGAAAGTGACACAGTTCTCGTTATCGGTGCAGGTCCCATCGGTCTATTCGCCCTTCTCGCAGCGAAACAGAAATGCAAAAAAATCGTTGTAGCAGATATTCTTGACAACAGACTCGAACTTGCCAAAGAATACGGATCCGATGCAGTAGTAAATACAAAGAACGAATCTCTCGCAGAGTTCACAGAGAAATTCACCGACGGCAAAGGATTTGATGTTTGCATCGAGGCCTGCGGTGCCCCTGAAACCTTCCTTGGCTGTATCGACAGTTGTGCCTTCGCAGGAAACATCATTCTCATCGGAAACGGCAAACGAGACACCACCTTCCTTCATTCCGTAATTCTCAAAAAGGAGCTTAACATCCACGGCAGCAGAAATGCTCTTAAGGATGACTTCATTAATAATATTGACCTCGTAGCAGAAGGCAAGGCCGATGTTATGAAAATGGTCAGCGGTATTTACGATATGGAAAAGGCTACCGAGGCCTTCGAAGCACTCAGAAACAATAACGGCACTCTTGCCAAACTTCTCATAAAGATAGGTGACTAAAATGAAAGAAAGAATTATTCAGTTCGGCGAAGGTAATTTCCTGCGCGGATTTGTGGATTATTTTATCCACTGCTTAAATAAAAAAGGACTCTATGACGGTAAAATCGTTCTGGTACAGCCCATCCCCGTCGGTCAGATCGAAGGTCTTAAGGCTCAGGACTACAAGTACAACCTTTATTTAAGAGGTATCGATAAAGGCGAAATCGTTCAGGAGCATAACCTCATCGAATCGATCTCACGAGGCGTGGATCCTTATAAAAATTATGAGGACTATATGGCACTGGCTGACAATCCCGATTTCAGATTCGTTATTTCAAACACCACAGAAGCCGGTATCGCTTTTGATGAAAGCTGTAAATTCGACGATAAACCCTGCAAATCCTTCCCCGGAAAGCTCACTCAGCTTCTCTACAAGCGTTACAAAAACGGTATGGACGGTTTCGTTCATTTAGCCTGTGAGCTTATCGACAATAACGGTGATGAGCTTAAGAAATGCGTTCTCAGATATGCTGAGCTGTGGAATCTCGAAGAAGATTTCATCAAATGGATCGAAGAGAAAAATGCTTTTATAAACACTCTGGTTGACAGAATCGTTACAGGTTATCCCGGTGCCGAAGAAGCAAAGGCTCTGGCAGAAGGCGACAATTATGTAGACACAGCTGAAATATTCCACCTGTGGGTAATCGAGGGAGATTATGAAGAAGAGCTTCCTCTGAAAAAAGCAGGCTTCAATGTGGTATGGACAGACGATGCCAAACCTTACAAAAAAATCAAGGTCCGTATTCTTAACGGCGCACACACGGCACTTGTGGCAGGTGCCATCCTTTCAGGTATCGAAACAGTGGGTGAGGCTATGAACGATGAAACAGCCTCCCGCTTCCTTACCAGGTGTATGAAAGAGGAAATTCTCCCCACCATCGGCGAAAACGAAGACAGCATAGCCTTCGCTGAAAGTGTGTTTGACCGCTTCAGAAATCCCTTCATACAGCATAAGTGGAGAGCAATCGTACTTAACTGCGTCAGCAAATTTGCTGTACGTGATCTTCCTACACTTTCAGAATACAAAGAGAAAAACGGCAAATATCCCAAATGCCTGACAATGGCTCTGGCATATCTTCTTTATTTTTATAAAAACGATACTCCCGATGATGCGGCTGATGTTATGAAAAAAATGAAGGAAGGCACTATTGCCGAAATTCTTTCCGACAGCAGTCTGTGGCTTACCGACCTTTCCGGTATGACAGATATCATTACGGAATACTACGGTAAAATAGAACTTCTCGGTGCTAAAGGAGCAATGGAATGGATACTGTCAGAATAAATGAAAAGGATAATGTACTTGTCGACCTTTCCTCAGGACATAAGGTAGCCGCTGAGTACATAAATGAAGGCGCTGACATCATAAAATACGGCTTTCCTATCGGTTACGCTGTATGCGACATAAAAAAAGGAGAGCAGGTGCACTCCCATAATATGAAAACAAAACTCGGAGGCCTTCTCTCCTATGAGTACACGCCGAATTTCACTTATCCCGAAAAAGAAGAACCCTTCCTGATTAATGCTTTCGAAAGAGAAAACGGAGAAATCGGCATCAGAAACGATATATGGATTATTCCCACTGTCGGCTGTGTAAACTCTGTAGCAAAGAGGCTGGCTGACAGAACAGGTGCCATCGCCTTTTCACATCCCTACGGCTGCAGTCAACTCGGCGGAGATATGGAAACTACACAGCTTATTTTAAAAGGTCTCATCACCCACCCCAATGCAGGCGGTGTTCTCGTTCTCGGTCTCGGCTGTGAAAACAACCATATCGGTGAAATGAAAAAGGTATTAGGCTCCGTTAATGAAAAGCGCATCCGCTTCCTTAATGCTCAGGACTGTGAGGATGAAATCGCAGAAGGCATCAGAATAATAGGTGAACTTAAGGAAATCACTGAAAAGGATGAGCGTACACCTGTCCCCGTCTCCGGACTTAAGGTAGGACTTAAATGCGGAGGCTCTGACGGATTTTCAGGTATAACGGCTAATCCCACCGTGGGCAGAGTGACAGACAGTCTCTGTGCCATGGGAGCAAGTGCTGTTCTCACAGAGGTACCCGAAATGTTCGGTGCTGAAACAGTGCTTTTCGAAAGATGCATAAACAAAAAGACTTTCGATAAAGCAGTAAAGCTCATCAATAATTTCAAAGAATATTTCAGAAGCCACGGTGAGCCTGTTTCCGAAAATCCTTCTCCCGGAAATAAGGAAGGCGGCATCACCACTCTGGAAGAAAAATCCCTCGGCTGTGTACAGAAGGGCGGCTCTGCTCCTGTAGTGGATGTTCTCACCTACGGAGACAAGATAATCAAATCAGGTCTTAGCCTTCTCAACGGACCCGGTAACGACATCGTTTCCGTCACTAATCTCTCTGCCGCAGGCTGTCATCTGGTTCTTTTCACCACAGGCAGAGGCACACCTCTCGGCGGTGCCGTTCCCACAGTAAAGATTGCGACTAATGATAATCTTGCTAAAAAGAAAAGAGGCTGGATAGACTTTACAGCATCTTCCTTCAACACTAAAGAATCAGCAGAAAAACTGCTTAAGCTCATAAAAGAAATCGCTGACGGTAAGGAAACAAAAAATGAACTGAACTCTTCGAGAGAAATCGCTATTTTCAAGGACGGTGTAACCTTATGATTATCGATGCACACGCTCATTTATGGAAAAAACAGCAAGGTATAGTAAACGGCAAGGCTGTTTATGACATCGGAGGCGGCAGAAGTGATTTCGGCGGCGAAATCAAACAGATGATGCCTCCTTATATGACCGACGGAGAAAACAGTGCAGAACGCTTCATAGCAAATATGAACTATGCAGGCGTTTCCGCTTCGGTTATCACCCAGGAATATATCGACGGCAACCAGGACGGCTATCTCCTCGAATGTAAAAAGAAATTTCCGAACCGTCTTAAGGTATGTGCTCTTTACGAAGAAAAAGAAATGGGTGACATTTCCGACTTCGACGGCATAAAACTCTGTGCAGGCAGACTCACAGATAAAAATCTTTTAAACCATCTTTATCCCTTCCGTCTCGCCTCGGAAAAGGACAAATTCATCTCAATTGACCTGGCTGACGGAGACGAACAGACAGAAGAGATGAAGGAAATAATAAAAATGTTTCCCGGGCTGAAAATCGCTATCGGACATTTCGGTATGGTCACCCGTGAAAATTGGCTCGAGCAGATAAAGCTCGCCGAAGCAAAAAATGTTTTCATAGAAAGCGGAGGAATAACCTGGCTTTTCAATAGTGAGTTTTATCCCTATCCCTCGGCTGTAGAGGCCATAAAGGAAGCTGCCGGGATGGTAGGCATGGAAAAGCTGATGTGGGGTAGTGACTATCCCCGCACTATGACAGCCATCACCTATAAAATGTCTTATGACTTTATCATGAAAAGCGACAGACTGACAGACAGAGAAAAGGCACTTTTTCTCGGCGAAAATGCCGCCGAATTCTACGGCTTCAGGGAATTATATATCCCCGAAAAAATAAAAAATATGGTGGAGGATTAAAACATGAGTAAAGAGCTCGAAAGAACCTATGCACCTTTCACCCAATGGAAGGAAAAGTCTAAGCAGACTGAATATACCGAGCCTACTCCCCTTTTAAATAAAGACGGTACGCTTAATGCGCGCGGCTGGGCAAGACATAATGTTTTCGAATACGACAGAAATCTGGTAAAGCGTGAGAGACTCATAAGTCAGAAGGAATGGGACTACTACACCGTTACTGACGGACAGAAGCAGCTTCTCGTCTCCTTCGCAAATGTAGGAATCGGTGGCTTTATGGGTCTTCGTCTTATCGATCTGCACACGGGCGAGGTACACGCTGACGGCTCGAAAATTTTTGTAGGAGGCAAAAGCTGTCTTCCTCTTAACAGAGTAGATGCTCCCGGCAGATTTTCTTACAAAGGAAAAGATGTTGCTTTCGATTTCAACACCATGGAAACAGAACGAACTGTTTTCTTTAAGATGGTGCATCAGGGCAAAGAACTATCCTGCGACCTTGCTATGGATATTCCCGAAGGGCTCGAGAACATAACCACCGTACTCCCCTTTGAGGGTGATGACACCAAATTCTTTATGACCACCAAGCAGAACTGTATGCCCATTTCAGGCCTGTTCCGTTTCGGCGACTACACCTATGAATTTTCTAAGGACAGTGCCTTCTGCTCCCTCGACTGGGGCAAGGTAAACACTCCGAGAAAAATGGTATGGTACTGGGGCAGCGGAGCTACTTATCTCACCGATGAAAAAGGCGAAAAGCACATTTTCGGCTTCGAAATAACCTGGGCTATCGGTGACGAAAGTCACGCCACGGAAACCTGTCTTTTCTATGACGGTAAGGTTCATAAAATCGGTGCCGTAGATGTAGAAAAGTTCCCCAAGGACAGATTTATGGAGGAATGGAAGATTATTTCCGAGGACGGACGCTTCAATCTGACGATGACACCGTCCTTCAATAACCGAAGTGATCTTAACCTGGGTCCTGTAGCGAGAATGAACTGTAACCAGATTTACGGTAAATGGAACGGTAACGTTATTCTCGACGACGGGACAAAGCTCGAAATAAAGGATTTGTTTGCTTTCTGCGAATACGTAGAAAACAGATGGTAAAAATCACAGTGCCGTTATATTAACGGCAGAACCGAAAAGAAATAACAGGTATGCAAAGTCATTTCCGACTTAAACATACCTGTTTATTTTTATCTGACCATCAGTTTTTTATTTATTTAAATATTCTCTGTAATCCTCATAAAGCTTCACTGAATTCTGATGTCCGGCGAAAGCTTTACTGTCTGACGGATTCATAATACCTAAATACTGATAGGATAATATCTTGTCTACATAGTGTGCCGCATTCTCTATCTGCTTTTTTATCCTGTCGAAGGAAGCGGGAATGAGAGCGCTTTTATAAACCATACCCTCGAAGTCAAAGAGCTCGATATCTGCCCAAAGCTCTGCTCTGCCTGCCTTATCGTGAGCGCGACGAAGCTTTTCAAATATTTTTTCCGTGCGGTCAACCTTGGTCTTTTTTACTCCTACCTCATCCTGGTAAGCGATAAAGTCCACATCAGTTTCTGCCAAAGAACGAACAAAATAATCACTCGAAAGCACCAAATTTGTACCGTAAGGTGCGATAAGAGTTTTCTTATCGGGCGTAAGCTCACGGCAACGTCCCGAACAGAGATTTACGTATTTTATGAAATCTTTGGAAAAGCGAAGAATAATACAGGTTTCATCGGGGAAATACCAACCGTAAAAGCTTTTATGGTGTCCGTAAAGTACGGCAAGCTCATCCATAGCTCTGAACGAGCGGTCGATAATAGCCTGACTTCTGATATTTTCTGCCGCTTTTCTCCAGTCTCCGTAAAAGCCGTTTCCGAGAAAGACCTTTACTCCGCATTCATCAGCTTCGGAGAGAATTTCTTCGATAGGATCTTCACAGGGTATATCAGCGAAGGGAAACACCGAGGACTTAAAATAGCATCTGTCATAAAGCGCCGTAGCCATAACTACCGTATATTCCATACCAAGAGCAGAAATCTCTCTTACCTTTTCACGCCACTGAGTAGCAGTGAATTTTTCTAAAGCGGGATTCCAGTATTTTCCCTCTGCCGTATTATGATGTCTGAACTCAAAAAATGTTCCGTCTATTTTTCTGCTCATTTTATCCTATCTCCATTTTGAAGCATAAGGGTAAATCATTTTTGATTTCACCCTTAAGATTGATTTCCAGACATTCGTCAGTTCTTACAAAGTCGATTTTTTCATCACTGCCCAGAAGCTCAATCTTTTCGATAAGATAATCATGAGGATTATGCTTTCTTAAGGTTTTTATTTTTATGTTCTTAGATGGTCTCATCTGGAAAACGTAAAGATAGCCGTTTTTGTAAGTAAAGCGGAAATCCTCGTTGGTGAAGGCCTTTTCGTCGCCGTCCTTAAAGAAGCCTTCCTCCGCATTTATCTTGCCCTCACCGAACTGCTTCCAGAAGGTGGTACCGTAAATACCGTCACCGTTTACCTTCAGCCATTCACCCATAGTCATAAGCACTTCAGTTTCCTCGTCAGTGATGGTTCCGTCCGGCTTAGGGCCTATATTTATGAGAAGGTTACCGTTTTTGGAGACTATGTCTACCAGGTCACAGATAACCTGTCGGGCACTCTTGTATTCGTTATCCTTTCTATACCCCCAGGAGCCTTTACCGATAGCCGTATCTGTCTGCCAGTAAAGAGGCGAAATACCCGAAAGAGCACCACGCTCCACATCGAAGGTGGCAACTGTAGGCGGGAAGGCCTCGTGCTTATGGTTAATGGTCACTTCCTTACCCCATTCTTCGGCACGGTTATAATAATAAGCTGCTAACTTTTTCAGATAAGGCTTGAAGGAATGGTTGTGTATCCACCAGTCGAAATAAAGCACGGACGGCTGATATTTATCGATAAGCTCACAGGTTCTTGCCAGCCAGTCCTCGAGCCACTCCTTACTCGCGCCTACTGAATATGTATCCTCAGTGGTGAGGCCAAGATTTTCTGAATTAAGCTCCTCACAGTACACAGCAGGGCCGTAGAAATCACTGTACTTTTCATCATTCACATCACTGTCGAAGGTTCTGCCGAGGTTCATAAAGAAATAATGCTCAGCTCTGTGTGTAGAGGCACAGAGAGTAAGGCCCTGCTTTTCACATTCAGCCTTAAGCTCACCTACCACATCACGCTTCGGGCCCATTTCCTTGGCGTTCCAGCGATTGAATTCCGTGTCGTACATGGCGAAACCGTCGTGATGCTCAGCTACAGGCATAACATATCTGATGCCCGCCTTTTTAAAAAGAGACACCCAATCGGAAGCGGAGAATTTTTCTGCCTTGAACATAGGAATAAAGTCCTTATATCCGAAATATTTATGCTCACCGTAGGTCTTTCTGTGATGTTCAAATTCTCTTACTCTTTTATCGTACATACTTCTGGAGTACCATTCACTGCCAAAGGCAGGCACGGAATAAACACCCCAATGGATGAAAACACCCACTTTATCGTTCATATACCAGTCAGGTACCTTGTGGTGAGCAAGAGAAGACCAATCGGGCTTATACTTTCCGTTTTCGTTTACCTCATCAATAAGCTTTAAATATTCGTTTACTGTCATTTCTTCATATTCTCCTTATTTTGGTTAAGAGAATTATAACACCTTTGCACTGAAGTTGCAACCGTAAAGAAATAAAAAGTGCCCCTTATTCAAGGAACACTTATCTGTTATCCGGGAAATCTCTGTCTTATAAGTCCGTGCTTGTTGCAGTAAATATAAAGATATCCTCTGCCTCTGAACTGCATTCTGCTTTCCGCATTACCCTCGGGATAAAGCTTCACAAACTGTACTCTGTCTGTGGTCACATAAGCCATAAAAGAAATAAAATGCTTCTTTGTCATTTCGTGGTTAACTGTAATAAATTTCTCGTCCTCCACATTTTCGATATTTATGCTGTGCCCTCCGTCGGCTTCCTCTGCTTCGAGAGGAGGAAGAGCAATTCCACAGCAGCTGATAACAGCTTCACCTGTGGTATGAATAATGTTACCGCAGACGGGACACACATAAAACTTGGACAAAAGCAGATTTGAAGAAGCGTTTCTGTTTATAACCGTCTCCCCTGACATAAGCTCCATTACAGAAACTCCCAGAGCCTGGCTCAGGGGCTCGATAAGAGAAATATCGGGCAGACCCTTTGCTGTTTCCCATTTGGAAACAGCCTTAGCCGTGACACCTATTTCCTCAGCAAGCTGCAGCTGTGTCATTCCCTTGGCTTCGCGAAGTTTTTTTATGGTGGTACCTGTTATATAAGTGTTCATCATTTTACCTCCTGCAGTGTGCTGAAGCTATTATAACCCTCTTTCAAGTAAATGGCAACCTACGGATAGTGGAGTCAGGAAAAAAGCTTCCCGCCTTTTCTCAGGGCAGGAAGCTTCCTTCTTATTTCATTCTGATTTTAAATAAAAATCTCGCATTGTCCTCATACCACAGAGGGAAGTTAGTTCCCCACACATTGTTCTGAAGAACGAAGCTTATTCCGTCTTTTCTGATGCTTTCTAACTTATTGTCAAACTCGAGAATTTTACCTCTGCCAAAAGATAAAAGAGGAGAATGAACATTGATAATTTCGCAGTCGTTAAAAGATACCTTCTGTACGGCGTGAAGATTACGGCCGCCCTTATCTGCTACCTCTTCAGGCTTCACCTCACAGCCGAGCTTAGTAAAGGTTACATTGTCAGCATCGGGGAAGAAATTAAGATAAATAGCCTCAGTAAGTCTGTTAGCATCCTTTCCGAACCATTCCACAGCTACATCGGCGCCCTCTTCATTTAAGGTATATGTCACCTGAATAAGTCTCGGTGCACCAAGCTCCTCACAGAGTCTTTTATCGCAGACAAGATTTACCTTTACCTCATTATCTGCTGCCCTGATATCCTTTATTTCATAATCAAATCTGCCGGAAGGATATTTCCCTTCAAAAACTTTAAGGTTAGGTCTGGCGAAATCACCGAGAGCCCATACAGCTGTATCCTGAAGGTCGCGGGAATAATGGCTGAGCCAGAAATCGTAATCCTTACTGCAGAAGGAGCGATAGGTTACGAGTGCATCCTCATTCTGTCTGATGATTTGTTTGCCTTTATATGTGAGAGAGCCTATGCCGCCCTTACTGTTGATTTCCAGCGACCAGTCCCCTGTCTCGGCTTTATTTTTTCCGTTGCCGATAAATTCAGCAGGCTTTTCAGGCATAAGCATCTTAATTTCCTTTTCTGCCTCTGATCTGTGTTCGCCACTGAGTGCTAAAAAAGCCTTTCCTGCGTAATTCCTCTGCTCTGCCCAGCTTTTTTCGATAACACTGTAATAGCCTCTTTTTCTTCTGCCGTCAAAGAGACTTACCAAAGGCAATATGCTCTGAGGTAAATCCGAGAACAGATGTCTGAATTTAACCTTGTCATCCTTTCTTGCTCTGACAAAATCCTTTTTCAGATAATGACCGTAGTCTGAAAACCACGTCTTAGAGTCCATACCGCAGGTATGCTCCGCCAAACATAAAATAGCATCGGTAAGCTCTCTGTATTCCTCGCTGTTACGGTATAAGGAGTCCTCGGAAAGCCATCGATTTTTAAGAGCGATAAAAGTACGCAGACAGGCTGCTTTATAGGGGTCTGTGGCGGCACCGTGAATCCAGCTGTCACCCATTTCACCCTCAAACACGGGAAGGCTGTCACGCTTTTCCCAAATCACGTCAGCGAAATCATCTATAGTTCCCGCAGTTATTTCATAGTCGGGATACTGCTTCTGTATTTCATCAAAGTGTGCCAGAACCTTTTCGGGCGTCGGAGCACCGTGATTATCGAGAGTATGGTCGAAATAAAGTATTTCCTCTACCAGCTCACTCTGAAATGCACCGCCGTAAGCACCTGAATAAATTACTACTACCTCACTGTCTCCGTTTTTCCACAGGAAACAGGGAGGAACATCCACCAGAGCCGATGCACCGTTTACACCGATATGTAAAAGCTTGATGCCGTGCTTAGCCAGAAAAGAAACTATCCCTTTAGTATGACCGGGAACATCAGTCATTTTGGCGGCTACAGTTTTTCTGCCTCTCATTTCGTCCAGAGCATCAACTATGGACAGACCGAAATCGAGTGAATCTTCATCGAGAAGCTCGGTATGAGTAGTAAAGGGCATAGCATGAGGAACTATATTGCCCTCTCTGAGAGCCTTTTCCAGCTTTGCTCTACATTTCTCATCCTTAAGAGCTTCCTTTATAATCCAGGAGCCTGTAGTCCAGATGAAATATTTCTTTCCGTCAGTATTCACCTTTTCTGCAAGCTCAATAGCTTCGGGAATAAAAGTGTCGATATATTTACGTCTGATGCTTTCGGCATAATCCGTAAACCCTAAATCAAGATGAGTTTTAGAAACAACAAATACCTTTTTCATATTTTTCCTCTTTATGTAAGATTAGTATAATTTTTTAAGAACTTCTTTTCCCAGGTTTCTTCTATACCGCTACGCCAGGACAAAGCGACACTTTTAAGCTCTTCGCATATTTCGGGAAGACTTTCGGCGAGATTAACCTTTTCCCCCGGATCTTTCTCCAGATCAGACAGGAAGTATTCGTCCTGCACCTCAGCAAACTCCTCCAGTCTGCCATTGATAACGAGCTTATACTTTCCCTTTCTGACTGCAGTCTGACCTTCCATTTCCCAGAAAAGATATTCGTGCTGTGATTCACCTGTACCCTCAATAATAGGCATAAGGCTTTTTCCGTCAAGAGAGTATTCACTCACATCACCGCCACAGGCTTCCAGAACCGTCGGAAAGATATCGGCTGCTATATGAGGTGCATCTTCTGTCTTTCCTTTGATATTTTCTGGCCAGCTGAGAATGGCGGGTATTCTTATACCACCTTCAAAAAGGCTGAATTTGTGACCCTTGAACACCCCTGAAGTACCGCCATAGTAGAGATCAGTTCTGCCATCCATCCAGTTTCTTGACTCTCTCGACGGACCGTTATCACTCTGGAAATATATTATGGTATTTTCGGCTATACCCTGACGGATAAGCTCATTTTTTATCTCACCCACACCGTCATCCACGGCGCTTATCATTGCTGCCATAACCTGTCTGTCCCAGGGAAGATGAGAAAATCTCTTCATATATTTTTCAGGTGCGTGCATAGGATAGTGAGGAGCATTATATGCCACATAAAGCATAAAAGGCTCGTCCTTATGACGGCGTATAAAATCCACGCTCTTTTCCGTGATTCTTTCGGTCATATAGTTACCGTTATCATATATTTCATCATTATTTTCCCACAGGTCGTGAGTCGGATTAGTGTTTCCGTCAGCCATTCCCCAGTAAAAAACGTGGGAATAATAGTCCACACAGCCCGCAAGGAAGCCCGAAAATTCATCAAATCCGTTTGAATTCGGTCTGCACTCATCTTTAAGACCGAGATGCCATTTTCCCGAAATACCCGTTTTATATCCCAGCTTTTTCAGTGCAGCTGCTATAGTGGGAACCTCAGGAGTAAGACCGGACGCACGACGGTGTCCTGCAAGAATGGCTCTTACGCCTGCATTACCCGGGTATCTGCCTGTAAGCAGACAGGCTCTCGAGGGTGAGCAGACAGGAGATCCCGAATACATAGAAGTAAACCGCATTCCGTTTTCAGCTAAAGAGTCAATATTAGGTGTAACAAAATCCTCTGCGCCCATACAGCTGAGATCTCCGTAGCCCTGATCATCGGTCATAACGATAATTACATTTGGCTTGTTCATATTTTCTCTCCGTAAATTCTTATTTATAAAATTGATTATAGCATAAAAGCCTTACCGTTTCAATTCTTTGTGATACTTTTATAGCAAAGCGTAAACATCACCGACAGTCTCTGCAATATGCATCGCTCCCGCTTTTTCCAGTTCATCTCTGCTGCCGTAACCGTAAAGCACACCGATAGTATCGATTCCGTTTTCCTGTGCACCTAAAACGTCATGCTCTCTGTCACCGATCATAACCGCATCCTCAGGTGTAAGACAACCCTTTTCCAATGCATATTTTATAACATCGCCTTTTTTATTCCTTTTTTCATCCATCGAAGCACCCGCAACAACATCGAAAAATTCTGTCAATTCAAAGTGTTCAAGTATCCTTAGTGCAAATTTTTCCGGCTTTGAGGTAGCTAAAACAATTTTTCTTCCCGATTCTTTTACCCTTCGAAGCAGCTCTTTTATACCGTCATATACCTCATTTTCAAATATACCTTTATCGCTGAAATATTCACGGTAATACATTATTGCTTCCATAGCCTTTTCATCTGAAAAGCCATAATATTTTTTAAATGAATCTTTTAAGGGCGGACCTATAAAAGAATAGAGTTTTTCTCTGTCGCGAACCTCTATACCATATTTTTTCAGTGCATAAGCAACTGAATTAGTGATACCGAGTCCAGGATCAGTCAATGTGCCGTCCAGATCAAAAAGAACAGTTTTGTACATATTATCACGTCCTCACTTATAGTTTTCGAAAATTCAAATTCTCTTTTTATAATTGTATCACAGCTTACATTTACAAATCAAGAACCCCCGACTTTTTTAGTCAGGGGTGATATAATCTTATACTTCTTTAATTACATACTTATAAAAATCAACTGCGGGGGCAAGTGTGGAAACATCCACATTTTCATCAATACCGTGAACACTGTCAAGCTGTTGTTTGTCAATTTTAAAGGGAACAAAACGCACACAGTTATCGCACACTCTTCCGAAATATCTGCTGTCTGTAGCAGCGTTCATAATATAGGGAACCGGCTTATATTCAGGGAAAACATTATTGACTGCCTTCTCGATGAATCTGAAAGCCTCACCCTTAAAGTCTGTTATGCCTGATTCGATACCGTCATCAGTAACCACAGTTTCGATATCGTATTTTTTAGCAAGAGCAGTAATAGCATCCACGCTTGATTTTTTACCCTGATGATGTGAGAAACGCATATTACCCACTACCCATGCTTCCTGAGGAATAACATTTGTACCGTCGGAGCCCTTACTCATAGTGAAAGCAAGAGTAGTTCTCAGAAGGGCTGCACCTGCAGGTGAAATCATAGGCATTACCTTTTTAAGCACAGGCTTAAAGGTATTGACATTTCCGCAGGCAGTTTTCATAATACCACTCATTGTAGGAGCAAAGCGTGAAAGCATTTCCTTAACTGTGTCTGACATATGAACCTCAAAGCATTCTGCCTTTTCAGCCTCTGCCATAAATTTACCGAGACGTACAAGCGGAGTATTTTTGCCGGGAGCTGAAGCGTGACCGCCGTTGGATTTAGCAATAAACTTAAGGTCAACATAGCCCTTTTCACCCACACCTATCATAGCAAAGGTGCCGTCAGCACCGCCGATGGGGTCATACATAATCATGCCGCCCTCATCAAGCACCATGTAAAAATTAATATTTCTCTTTTCAAGCTCACGGGAAATGATGTCGCCGCCCTCACCACCGATTTCTTCGGTGCAGGCAGTTACAAAATATGTGTCTCTTTTTGGAGTGAAGCCCTCACTGATAAGCTCCTCTGCAGCCTGAAGCATCATTGCAAGGCCGCCCTTTGTGTCAAGAGTACCTCTGCCCCATACCTTTCCGTCTGCAATTGCGCCCGAAAACGCAGGATGAGTCCACTCACCGCTTGCTTCAACAACATCGTGATGATTCATAAGAAGAATGGGCTTCAAGGATGAGTTTGTGCCCTTCCATTTAAGAAGAAGACTGCCGTCAAAATTTTCAACCTCTGCTACCTTGAAAAGGTTGGGATATGTTTGTCTGAGTACCTCGTGAAATTTGAGAAACTTTGCAATGTCCTGACTTTCTCTTGATGAAATTGTTTCAACCTTAATAAGCTTTGAAAGAATTTCAGCATACTGCATTGCACGGTTATCGCTCATTTTTTTTACATCTCCTGAATGAATTGTATAAAAATTATATCATATTCTTCAGTCGAAATAAAGTGTTTTATTAAATTTATGTCAGACAACTGATTCAGAATCTTAATTCGGGGTTAAAGTCCCGTATTTCATAAAAAATCTTCCGATGCATTAAGCATCGGAAGGAAGTTGGTACTGTATTCATAAGGGATTTACTCAAAATTTAAGTTTGCTGATAAAACAATACAGCATTACAAGTCCGCAACTGAGTATTGCACCGCCAATTATATCAGTAATCCAATGTACACCTGAAAGAATTCTGCCGATAACCATAAAAAGAATAAAAACAATGATTGATACGGAAATAAGTTTTTTCAGTGTTTCTTTCTTTATACGATTATTAAATTGCATAATTGCTGTCGGCATAATACACATTACAAGCATAGTTGTTGATGACGGATAAGATGCTTCCAAAATACCGTTTATCAGTATTGGTCTGTAGTTTATGACAAACAGTTCAAAGAAAATGTACATTGCAATTACAAGAACATAAAAACCGCCGAGAACAAGAATGCTGTAATCAACTTTCAGAATTCGCTTTCTCTTAATCCACTGTATAAATCCAAGCAAAGCAAATCCCATAGCGAAACCGAGCGGAACCAGACCTAACCAATCAGTAATCGTGTAAAGCGACATATTAACACCTGTAAGATTGTGGATAAACTGATTAAGCGTTGCAAATCCGACAGATGAGCCTTGCGGACCGATTACTTGAATATCAATAAATTGAATTGCTATCGTCCACAACACAAATGCCAAAAGCATACAGATTGCGGTATAAAGGGTCTTCTGATTGTTTTTTCTCATTTTTATCAACCTACCTTTTAAATATTTGGCTTTCGCTGAATTAAGTTTAAAGGAAGGCCGGAACAACCACAAGAAACGGGATTTCACACAAGCGACACTTTCCGTATCATTGCCATTTTATAAGCAACAATGCCTTAATAATGAGTAATACGAACATAAAAGTTGCTGCATAAGGCTGTGTGCTGATAATAAAAATCAGTATTCCTGTCGCATTTAATATCAAAGAAAATTTACTTTTGTTTTTAATCCAGAATGTGTTCTGACATTTTTGCAAAGCAAGTGTTAAGATTCCCATCGTAATAATCGAAATTACAATAGCAAAATAAACAATTCGCAAATAGGACGATATTTCAACAAATGATAACAGTGATACTGCTTGTATATTTTCATTTGCCGCCTGGCCGAAAAATGGGACAAAAAAGAACATTGCTATACAAATGTCAAGCAATCCGAACACTAAATCACGAAAATAATTTCGCTTTCGATTTGTATCTTCTTCAGCTATTATAAGTAATTCCTCACCTGACAGAAGTTC
>CALCHE010000172.1 GCA_937901145.1 uncultured Clostridia bacterium | reverse complement strand
GACAGAATGAAGAGAACTCAGAAGAGCAATAAGGTTCACTTTGTTATTGTTGTTTCCGAAGCTATCGGTGGCGTAGAAGAAATGGCAAAGAGAATTCAGAGTGAGACAGGCGTAGAGGCCAGGGCAACTATTCTCGGTCATGTTCAGAGAGGTGGTTCACCCACGGCCAAAGACAGAATCGTAGCAAGTCAGATGGGATATCATGCAGTTCAGCTTCTTAAAGAGGGTATCGGTAACCGTGTAGTTGCTATCCAGAAGGAAACAGTTATGGATTTTGATATTTTCGAAGCATTAGGTATGAAAAATTCAGTTGACCTTGATATGTATAAAATGTCTCTTGAAATATCTATCTGATTTAAATTACAAAGATAAAAGTTACGGGAGATTCTGTCTTTATGAATCTCCTGTTTTTAGTTTTATGACTGCGAGGAAATGAAAATGGCTGATAAAGATAAGACAAAGACGAAAAAAGTTTTGCCTGACCATTCTCATAATTTTCACCGTAAGCATATGCGCGAAAGATTTTACGAAGCGGGATTCAATGGTATGGCTGACCATAATGTTCTGGAGATGCTTTTGTATTTCGGCATACCGCGCAGAGATACCAATGAGATTGCCCACGAGCTGATAAATACTTTCGGAAGTTATGCTGATGTTTTCGATGCGGATATTCACGATCTTATTAAGGTTAAAGGTATGACTGAAACAGCGGCATACCTTATAAAGATGATTATTCCTTTTTACAGTCGTTATATCGAAAATTTAAAGGCGCGTGAAATGTACACCACGGATCCTGAACAGATTGCCGCATATCTTCGCCCTAAATATCATGAAGGTAGCTGCCGTGAAAGAGTATATGCCCTTTGTTATGACAGCTCAGGTCATCTGATAAACTGCAGACTTGTTAATGAGGGTGATATTTGTTCATCAGCTTTTGATATAAGAGAATTAACCAGAATAGTTCTCGAAACAAACTGTGCAGGTGTCATAATTTCCCATAATCATCCACATTCGATAGCACTGCCGTCACAGGATGATATTGATATGACAAGAGTGATAATAAATTTTCTGAATAGACTGAAAGTTACTCTTCTGGATCATATTATCGTTTCTGACGAAGATTATTATTCTATGGCGAGACGCAAAAAAACATTACCTATGTTTTATTTCACGGATGAGTCATAATGACACTCGTAAGATAAAATATCGATTAAAGTTTACAAAAACAACCTGAAAAATTTCAATTTTAAATTTATAATTATATAAGAATTTTTTTGGAGAAATTTATATGTCTGATAAAGTAATAGTGATCGGTGCAGGTGCTGCCGGTCTTATGGCAGCGGGTGTGGCTGCTGAAAGAGGAAAAGAAGTAATCCTCATCGAGAAAAACGATAAACCTGCCCGAAAGGTGATGATTACGGGTAAGGGTAGATGTAACGTTACAAATAATTGTAATCTTATAAATGATCTGATTTCGAATGTTCCTACTAACGGTAGGTTTATGTATAGCGCATTTTCGCGTTTTATGCCTTCAGATACTATTGATTTCTTTGAGGATATGGGTGTGTCTCTCAAGGTCGAAAGAGGCGACAGAGTATTTCCTGAAAGCGATAAAGCATCTGATATTGTCGACGCTCTTAATGCTTTCAGTCAGGATGCCGGCGCGAAAAGAATCAAAGGAACAGTCAAAGAATTACTTATCGATGATTCGGCAGTTAAAGGTGTTGTTCTGGATGACGGTACAGAGCTTAATGCGGAAAGTGTTATAGTCGCCACAGGCGGTGCGTCCTATCCGCTTACAGGCTCAACGGGTGACGGCTACAGGTTTGCTGAACAGGCAGGACATACTGTAATTGATATCAAGCCATCCTTGGTGCCTGTCGTGTGCCATGAAGGCTTCTGCATGGATTTACAGGGACTTTCACTTAAAAACGTGGAAATATCTGTTTACGATACCGAAACCTATAAAGAAATATACAAAGATTTCGGCGAGATGCTGTTCACACATTTCGGTGTTTCAGGACCTTTGATTCTGAGCGCCAGTTCCCACATGAAAGATATAAAGGAAAGAAAATATGAAATTCATATTGACCTCAAGCCTGCTCTTTCCTATGAACAGCTCGATAAACGAATACAGAGAGATTTCCTTGAGAACTCTAACAAGAATTTTATTAATGCTCTTGACGCCCTTCTGCCGAAAAAGCTGGTACCGGTTATTGTTAAGCTTTCCGGTATAAAGCCGTCGACAAAGGTTAATCAGATAACTAAGGAAATGAGAGCAAAACTTGTAAATATTCTTAAGGATATGAAAGTAACTGTTTTAAGATTCAGACCCATTGAAGAGGCTATCGTCACCTCGGGTGGTGTAAGCACTAAGGAGATTGATCCAAAAACTATGGAATCCAAGCTTTGCAAAGGACTGTTTTTTGCAGGTGAGGTTATAGATGTTGATGCTTATACAGGCGGTTTTAATTTGCAGATTGCATTTTCTACCGGCAGACTTGCAGGTGAAAGTGTATAATATAAAGGAGATAAAGTATGAACAGAATAATTAACGTTGCTATCGATGGACCTGCCGGAGCAGGAAAAAGTACTATTTCTAAAGCTGCCGCAGCTAAACTTGGTTACATTTATATTGATACCGGCGCGCTTTACAGAACGGTAGGTGTTAACGCTTTAAGGAATGGAGTTGATGTTAAAAATGCTGATGCTGTCATTTCTACACTTACTGATGACCTTATAATCGAACTGAAATTCATTGACGGTGAACAGAGAATGTTTTTAGGTGGTGAGGATGTTTCTTCGGAAATCAGAACACCTGAGGCTTCTATGGCTGCTTCCTCAGTTTCGGCGATACCTGAAGTCAGAAAATATCTTTTTGATTTACAGAAAAATCTTGCAAAAAATAACAACTGTATAATGGATGGCAGAGATATAGGTACTGTGGTTCTTCCTGATGCCGATGTGAAAATTTTCCTTACTGCTTCTCCTGAGGCAAGAGCAAAAAGAAGATATCTTGAGCTTATCGAAAAAGGTATGGAGGCAAGATACGAGGATGTTCTCGCTGATATGATCGAACGTGATTATAACGATTCGCACAGAGCAATAGCACCTTTGAAACAGGCTGATGATGCAGTTTTAGCCGACACGAGTGAGCTTGATTTACAGCAGTCTATAGATTTAATAATCAGCATAATTGAGGGTAAAATATAAGTAAAACACAGTAAAGGTTGATTTGCTTGTATTTTGATTTTTCCAAAGCGGCTAAGGAGCATAAAATATACTATTTAGGAAAACATACAGCCAGAATACTGTCTTATGTGACATATAAAAGTCTGACAGTAAAAGGTACAGAAAATATTCCTTCAGCAGGGCCTTTGATTATAGCATGTAATCATATTGCTTTTTCTGACCCTGCAATAATTATCGCTAACTGTCCGAGGACGGTGCATTTTATGGCAAAAAGTGAGCTGTTTGAGAATCGCTTTAAGGCACTGTTTATGAGTCAGATGAATGCGTTTCCTGTCAGGAGAAATCATTTCGACCGTGCTGCTCTCAGGTATGCTAAAAGTATACTTGACAGGGGAGGGACACTTGGCATTTTTCCTGAAGGAAGAAGAGTGAGGAGTTCACCTCCGACTGATCCGAAAAACGGTGTGGCATATCTTGCTAAAATTACAGGTGCAGATGTAATTCCTGCTTGTATTTACAGAAACCTTGACGACATCTCTGCGTGGCACAGTCTTGTTCTGTCGTACGGAAGAGTAATCCGAAATTCTGATTTCGGATTCAGCGGTAAAAACAGAGATAGGAATCTCGAAGATGCTTCAGTTTTAATTATGAAAAAAATTAAGGAACTATGGGAGACAGAAAATGAGTGTTACGGTAGCTGAAACGGCCGGATTTTGCTTTGGTGTTGACAGAGCGGTTAATCTTGTATATAAAATGATAGATGAAGGCAGAAGAGTTTGTACTCTGGGACCGATTATTCATAACCCTCAGGTTATTGAAGATCTTGAAAACAGAGGGGTGAAAATCGCATCTTCGCCCGATGAAGTCTCTGAAGGCTATGAGGTGGTTATCAGAGCGCATGGAGTAACCCGTGAAGTAGTCTCGAGATTAAACGAGCTATCATTGCATTACACCGATGCGACCTGTCCTTATGTTCTGAAAATTCATAATCTGATAAAGAAACATTCAGACGAAAACAATATAAT
Organism: uncultured Clostridia bacterium; assembly: GCA_937901145.1. Taxonomy (GTDB): domain Bacteria; phylum Bacillota; class Clostridia; order Oscillospirales; family Acutalibacteraceae; genus UBA6857. The sequence continues at coordinate 510 of CALCHE010000172.1, read as the reverse complement.
TCTGATTGCCGGCGATGAAAGTCATCCTGAAGTCTGTGGCTTCAGAAGTTACTGCAGAGGTGAGTCTTTTGTATTTAATAACGCCGAAGAATTGAATGAGCTATTGAAAAATAATGCTCATTTGGAACATAAAGAAGTAATTTTTGTCGGGCAGACAACTTTTTCGGTGAAAGAATGGAAAAAATGTGCAGAAATTATTCAAAAAGTATGTACAAATTCGATTTCTTTTGATACAATATGTAGAGCAACTCAGAACAGACAAGAGGAAGCTGATAAACTGTCACGTGAGGTTGACTGTATGCTGGTAATCGGCGGACGGTTCAGTTCAAACACTGTGAAGCTTCAGAATGTTTGCAGCGAAAACTGTAGGACACATCTAATCGAAAGAACGGATGAACTTAAAGATATAGATTTTACGGGTTGTAAAAGAATTGGTATAACAGCGGGTGCTTCCACACCTGCACGTATAATAAAGGAGGTTGAAGTCATTATGACCGAAAACTTTAATGA
>CALCHE010000171.1 GCA_937901145.1 uncultured Clostridia bacterium | reverse complement strand
GACATGGTGAGCATAACGAAAATCATAGAAAGACTCATCAGGTTCATCAGAATCTGCATAGTATAGTTGATAAGGGAGAAAAGCTCACCTGTGGTCATATCGACGGCATTTGTCTTTATGATGAGATTAGCACCGAACCAGGCAATAAGTATCATACACAGATAGGAGCTGAACTGCATAACGGGGGCATTGAAGGCGATGATGCCCTCTGCTTTTTTGGAAAGGGAATAGATTTTATCGGAAACAGCGCCGAACTTTTTCTCTTCCTCATCCTCTCTTACGAAGGATTTTACTACTCGTATACCGTGGAGATTTTCATTGACCACGCTGTTTAATTTGTCGTAGGTTTTGAAAAGCTTTTTGAAGTTCGGATGAGCTTTGGAAACGATGAAGCCTAAAGCAAGTCCGAGAACGGGAACGATAGCCACGAAGACCAGTGAAACCTTAGGATTGATGGAAAGAGCCATACCCAGAGAGAAAAGAAGCATCGCAGGGGAGCGGACGGCTATTCTTATTATCATCTGAAAGGAGTTCTGCAGATTTGTTACGTCGGTGGTAAGTCTTGTAACCAGACCTGAGGTAGAGAATTTGTCGATGTTTGCGAAAGAAAAGCTCTGAATGTTATGGAACATATCGTGGCGTAAATTTTTCGCAAAGCCCGAGGATGCCTTGGCAGCCGTCACACCGCCTGCCACGCCTGCGAAAAGGCTGAAGGAGCAGAGTACGAGAAGAAGCACTCCTATTTTTACCACATAGCTTGTGTCGGTTTTATAAATACCGTTATCGATGAGCTTACCCATAAGCATGGGGATGAAAACCTCCATGGTTACCTCCAATGACATAAACAGGGGAGTAAGCCAGGTAAGAGCTTTATATTCTCTTATACACTTTGAAAGCCGTTTAATCATTTTTGCTGTCATTCCTTTCCATATTCTTATTTACCTTATCGAGGACACGGAAAAAGACCGCAAGCTCCTCTTCAGTTATGCCTTCTTTGATTTTTTCTTCCATTCTGCCGAAGGCGTTTTCCACTACACTCTGAACCTCCAGAGCTTTCGGTGTGAGGATAATTCTTTTAAGACGTGCGTCGTAGGGGACACTTTCTCTCAGTATAAGGTCGTTGCTTTCCATCAGGGACAGGATTTTACTGGCTGTGGAGCGTCTGATGTCAAACTCCTTTTCGAAGTCCTTCTGAAAAATATCCCTGTGTCGGTTACGGTACAGCCAGCCGATTACTCTGCCGTGGGTACCCGTTATCTTTTCCACATAGCTTTTCGATGCATCGTTGTCCATATATCTTTTCACGATACGCGAGGAGCGGTGAAGCTCGAAGCCGATTCGTCTGTCTTCCATAAGAGCCTCCTTTTAGTTAGTGTGCGAACTGTTAGTTTGCTAACATATATTATATGCAGACAGTAGTTTTTTGTCAATAAAAAGAGCAGAAAAATGTGTGACTTTATCGATAGTCTCTGATAATTAACAGTATTAAATATCTTTAAACTTCATTTATAGTTGACGGTTATAATTACAATGGTTTATTTTGTGGGCAAAATAACCTAAGTAATACGCATTTGTTCTGAATTTTTTAACAATTTATAGATTTATACTAAAAAGCAGTTTTACTATTGAATTAAAACCCGTACTGTGATATATTACTTAACAGTGTTAAATAATGGGGGAGTAGGTGACTTTTTATGAGTACGGTCATGCTTGCCAGAGAGATGCTGGAAACCATCAGCAATATGGAAAAACGCGGTGTGCTTACCAAACGTAAGTTCCTGCTTAAGGGTGAGGATCTTTTTATGGTAGTGCTGGATGAAATGGGCGGAATGAGCACTCCGTCGAAGCTCGCCGAGTATACGGACTTCACTCCTGCCAGACTGTCGGCAATCATAAAGTCTCTGGAAAGTAAGGGCTATATCGTCAGACAGCAGGATGAGCTTGATAAAAGATGCTCTATAATCGAAATTACTGAAAAGGGTGGATTTAACAGCAGGCAGATTAAGGAAGCGGCTGTAAAAAATTCTCTGGAAATTATCGAAAAGCTGGGAGAAAAGGATTCACTTGAATTTTTAAGGCTTATGAAAAAGCTTTTTGACATAATGGAAAATGAAGAAAGGAGAGGCGAATAATTTGAAAATGAATAAAACCTTTAAAGGAATACTTTCGGTATTTCTCTCACTTATTTTTATCTGCTTTTCCCTTCTGCCCTGTATGGCAGTAATCAGTTATCCTGAAAATGTTACTGCAGAACAGGCACTTTCCACTATCGGGAAGGCTGACAAGGCAATAAAAGGCTTTACGGAAAGTCAGAATACCTCTCTCAGAGATATTCTTTTTAAGGAATTATTTTCCGATGAGCTGCTTTCGAAGATACTTACCGAGGCCTACAGGACTCTTGAGAGTGAGGTAGGCGATTCCCTCAGCTCCGTCGGAATAGATATCAGTGTAAAGGGTATGAGTAAAAATCTCAGCGAATACCCCGAGGCAGCAAAGAAGCTTTCTTCTTATTCATCCTGGGCTGAAGCTGATCTTACGGGTGTAAAATGGAACGTAAACAGCAAAAGCGATTTCGCAGCTGCTTTTTCCGCTATGGTTTCACCCTTCAATGAAATTATCTATGCTCTTCTTTGCTCGGGCTCCTATTCCATTAACCTTATCGTCGGTGTAAAGGGTTCAAACGGATATGAGACAGCCATTATCCCCACTTTTAAGGCTCTGGGCTGTGATGACTATCTTTCGGCAGAGGACTTTTACGCTCAGGCAGAAAAGGATAAGAGCAGTATGATTCATAACATCGTATACGATGTACTTACCTATGTTGAAAAGGCTCTGGAGACTCCCTGTGAAGCTCTTTCCTCTTCACTTCCCTCTATCGCTTATTATTTTACGGGCGGCGGATTTGACAGTGCCGTATCCACACTTATGGAGCCTCTGAGACTCCAGGTGCTGAACATTTCCACCATTATTCCCGTCGAGTCCTTCGCTTCCTTCGTTACCAATACGGAAAGCTTCACACAGGACTTCTCTCAGAATATAAACGAAGTGCTCGCTCAGACAGGTATCCCCATGGCTCCCGTGGATCTTCCTCTTATAGCTTCTCTGGGGACCGTGAACGAGGACGGTACGGTTACGGCAGACAAAGCTGACGTGTTCATAGTTATGCTTCGCTGGATAATCGATACTCTTAAGCTTAATCAGGCTTCACTCGGTGAGCTTTTACCTGAGCTCGATGCAGAAATGTTGCAGATGCTTTCAGGCGTTTTTACCAAGGAAACCGACAGCCTTATATCACTCATAATTTCTCTTTTCAATCAGACAGGTGCTATTATCAATGATACTCAGTGGTCCTTACCTCAGTTCACTCCCGGTCAGGTAGCCTACACACCTAATCTCACCGCCGAAAAATATCAGCGTGTGGCAGACGGAGTGGATGAGCTTCTCGATCAGATAGTGGCTGAAATGGGCGAAGAGAAATCTCTCAGTGCCATTATTAAAAAGGAGCTTTATTCATCAAAGACTCTTTCGATGATTCTGAAAACTCTTTTCAGTGCTCTGGAAACAGAGGAAATCTCCGCAGTGGCAGCTATGCTCGGTATTGACGTAACTCCCGGGGGAATAGCTGCTGTGCTCAAGGCTAAGGGCTTCTCTCAGGCCTCAAGAAATCTCGCCGCAGTTCAGAAATGGAGCAGCATCGGTGAAAACGGAATCGACCTCGGTATAAAAACAGGTAATAAGAGACAGTTCGTTTCGGTTATGGCTTCTGCCTTTTCTCCGCTGGAAAGACTTCTCGGTATGCTTCTGGCAGAGGATAAGTTCGTGCTTTTCGATGCAGTGGAAATTTACGGCTCAAACGGCTACAATACGGCGATCATTCCCGTTTACGAGGCTCTCGGCTGTGAGGCTGATACCATAAGAACCCACGAGGAATTCAAAGCTCTTTATAATAAAGGAAAGGGCGTCGAGGCATTGCTTGACCCCATCGTATCACTTCTCGACAGAATAATCGAAAGACCCGTCTACACGGTTTTACAGATTTTACCGAATCTTCTTTATTTCCTTCAGAGCGGCGGAATTAAGCTGTGTATCGATAATCTTATTTATCCCTTCAAGGGTATTCTCGCACAGCTCGGTATGGAAAATGCACTCGATCTTTCCGCTCTCGAAGCCGTAGATTTAAGCTCACTTGCTACAGAACTTTTATCGTCTGTAGATTTGGGTATCACTCTTCCAGCAGTAGATGTCAACTATTTCGCTTCTCTCGGCACAGCTGTAGAAAAGCAGAGTAAAAGAACCGTGGGCGGACAGTATGCTGTAGTTACTTACATTCAGTCGGATATGCCTGCTATGTGTGTGAGCCTTCTGAGAATTATGGCTCAGACTATAAAGGATCCTGCAAATGCTTCTCTCATCGATACTCTTATGGAGACAGGTACAGGTACTCTCGGTGGAGAGCTTCAGCTTCCCGAGGGAACAGAGGGAATCGCTGAAAGCTTCATTCAGAGTGTGGTCGCTGACATCAATGCTATGACAGTTGACGAGGCTACAGAATGGATTTATAAGCTGTTCTTCAGAGAGAGAGCTACGGTAGAGGAAAATCCCGAAGAGGATTATATGCCTACTATCATCTACAAACCCGAAAGAAATTACACTTTCGTTCTCGTGGTTTTATTTGCTGCTATGCTCATTCCTGTGGGCGTGATAGTAAGAAATAAAATGAAGCTCAAGAGAATGAGAGAAGAATACGAAGAATATTCACAGGAGGTGTGAGCCGTGCTTATATTAAAAAACATCGTAAAGGATTATCAGACAGGCGATACTTCTGTCAAAGCACTCCGCAATATCGATATAAACTTCAGAGAAAATGAGTTTGTTTCCATTCTCGGTCCCTCTGGCTGCGGTAAGACGACTCTTCTTAACATCATCGGCGGTCTCGACCGTTACACAAGCGGTGACCTTGTCATCAACGGTAAATCTACCAAAACTTTCAAAGACGGTGACTGGGACACATACCGTAACCACTCCATCGGCTTCGTTTTCCAAAGCTATAACCTTATTCCCCATCAGTCTGTTCTGGCAAACGTCGAGCTTGCTCTTACTCTTTCCGGTGTATCTAAAAAGGAAAGAAGAGAGAGAGCCATCTCAGCTCTCGAGCAGGTAGGTCTTAAGGATCATATCCATAAAAAGCCGAATCAGATGTCAGGCGGTCAGATGCAGAGAGTTGCTATAGCACGTGCTCTTATCAATAACCCCGACATTCTTTTAGCCGACGAGCCCACAGGTGCTCTTGACAGTGAAACCAGTGTACAGGTTATGGAAATCCTTAAGGAAATTTCCAAAGATAAGCTTATCATCATGGTTACTCATAACCCTGAGCTTGCTGAGGAATATTCTAACCGTATCATCCGCTTAAAGGACGGTACAGTAATCGGTGACACAAATCCCTTCAATCCTGAGCAGAAGGATTATATGCACGAAACACAGAAGGCAGAGGAAGAGAAGAAAAAGGGCAAAAAGCCCTCAATGAGCTTTAAAACAGCCTTCGGTCTCAGCCTTCGTAACCTTGGTACCAAAAAGGGAAGAACCTTCCTTACAGCCTTCGCAGGCTCCATCGGTATCATCGGTATCGCACTGGTTATTGCTCTTTCTACAGGTATTCAGAACTTCGTGGATAATGTACAGACAGACACCCTTATGGCGTTCCCGCTTTCCGTGGAAAATGAATCAGTCGACATCGAATCGGTTATGAACTCCATGACGGGTATGGCAAACCTTAAAAATCTCGACCACGACAGAGATAATGTTTATGTTAACGGTATGGTTGCCGAAATAGTAAACACCCTCGTTTCGAAGGCTACTGCCAATAATCTCCGCTCCTTCAAAAAGTATATCGGTGATAATCAGAAGGCTTTTGATGAGCTGTGTAATGATATTCAGTATATTTATGACACTCCGCTTAATGTTTTTAATGCGGACACGAGCGGTGATATAGTTCAGGTAAGCCCGAATACTGTTATCGACGAAATCAGCGGTAGTGCCGAAACCACCGAAATGTTTGAAAGCTTTACCGGTACCAGCCTTACTATATGGGATGAGCTCGTAGGTGAGGGAGAAGAAATTCTCGAGAACTATAATCTTGTTTACGGTCGTTTACCCGAAAACAAAAATGAGGTTCTTGTTATTCTTGACATAAATAACGAGGTCAACGAATTCGTTATGCACGGTCTCGGTCTCAAGGATCAGAGCAAATTTATGGAAGAGGTCATGGGCTCCCTCGGTTCAGGCAGTATATATGAACACGATGTTCAGGAAAAATATACCTATGAGCAGATATGCGGCCTCCGGTTCAAGCTTCTTCTTAATTATCAGTATATGGTCAAGGATAAGAAAACAGGCCTCTGGGAGGATAAAAGCTCAAACAAGGCATTCCTCAAACAGCTCATCAATGAGCAGGGTCTTGACCTCACTGTTGTAGGTATTATCCGTCCTCAGGACGACAATCTTATCGCTGTAGGTACCGGCGGTGTAGGCTATACCTCAGAGCTTATGGATTATGCTCTCGAGCAGACACTCAATTCACAGGTAGTACAGGAGCAGCTCAATTCTCCTGACAAGGACGTGCTTACGGGGCTTGATTTCGTAAAGCTTTCCGTTAACGATTTCGATCTGGCTGACATAGACCTTAATGATATTGATATGAAATATCTGGATCTTTCTCCCTTTATGAGTCTTATTGACGGCATAGATATTTCTCAGATTGACATCACAAACATCAACCTTTCATCCACCATCGGCCTCGGCTCAATGAGTGATTTGCAGAAAAAGTTAGTAGAGGGCTTCCTTAGTGATGAGCAGGTTATCGCTCTTAAGCAGGCATACATCGACACTGTTACCTCAAAGCGCTCCTATGATAATACAATGACTGTTTTAGGTTATCAGTCAGCAGAAACTCCCAAGGCTATTTATTTCTATCCGAAAAGCTTCGAAGCCAAAGATAAGCTTAAGGAAATGTTCGACTATTATAACGGCAAGGTTACGGAAGACGGACATCCCGAATATTCCATCAAGCCTACTGATGCTGTCGGTGTTCTCCTTTCATCGGTAACAATGATTATTGACATCGTTACTTATGTGCTTATCGTGTTTATCGCTATTTCGCTTGTTGTTTCTTCCATTATGATTGGTATTATCACTTATATATCCGTTCTCGAAAGAACCAAGGAAATCGGTATTCTCCGTGCTATCGGTGCATCGAAGAAGGACGTTTCAGGTGTGTTCAATGCGGAAACCTTTACCATAGGTCTGGCGGCGGGTGTGCTGGGTATCGTCACGACACTTATTCTGGAAATACCCATCAATATTCTCATCGCACACTTCACAGGCACAAATGCGGCGGCGGTTCTTCCCTTCTCTGCTGCAGTGGCACTTATCGGCATAAGTGTCTTCCTTACCTTTATAGCAGGTCTCGTTCCCTCCAGAATGGCTGCTAATAAGGATCCCGTAGAAGCACTCAGAAGTGAATAAAGAAAAGGCTGTCTGCGGACAGCCTTTTTTAGTGCAAAGTGGCGTTACATGTGTCGGAAAACTGCGAGTGATACACTGCCAAATTAACAAATCGACTGTAGTAGGGCGGGGTGACCCTATACCGTCGCGACATTAAAATAAATCATTACGTAAGAACATAGCGTATGTCCGCAAGTCCACCACTACCTAACAGCAAATCGTAGGGCTCTTTGTATTTTGACTCACTATATTGTTTCTTGTCACTATTTCACAAAAAAATAAGCTTATAGCATATTTAATTTTACAACAAATAATTCATATCTACTTGCTATGAATTAAAAAGAGTGATATACTACTTATAAAGTAGGAATTCTTATGAAAGGAGTGCTGAAATGAAAATTTCCACCAAAGGCAGATACGGTCTTCGTGTAATGACAGATATAGCTGTCAATACTGAACAGGGCGGTCTTGTTTCCCTTAAGGATATAGCAGAGAGAGAGCATCTGTCGGAAAAATATCTCGAGCAGATAGTCGGCGCTCTGGTAAGAGAGGGACTTCTGAAATCCGTCAGAGGAGCAAAGGGCGGTTACAGTCTTACGGCTGAGCCTGAGAAAATCACCGTCGAGCAGATACTCAGAGCCACCGAAGGCAGTCTTGCCCCTGTGGCCTGTGCCGAGGATAACGGCAAATGTGAAAACTACTGCGACTGTGTTACCTCGTTTATATGGACTGAGATTTACAAGGCGACCATTTCGGTTGTCAGTTCCATTACCCTCAAAGACCTTGCAGAAAGAAGTACTACACTGGAAAAAACAGAATTGGAGTGTTTGAAATGAGATATGTTTATGCGGACAATGCGGCAACAACTCCCGTTTCTAAAAATGTTGTTGAGGCAGTCCTTCCTTATATGACTGAATTTTACGGCAATCCCTCAAGTCTTTATCAGACGGGACAGAAGGCATTCAGAGCTGTCGATAAGGCAAGACAGCAGGTAGCCGATGCTTTAGGTGCAGAAAAGGATGAAATCTTTTTCACCTCAGGCGGTTCTGAGGCTGATAACTGGGCTATCAAGGGCGCAGCAGCTCTTGGCGCAAAGAAGGGTAAAAAGCATCTTATCACCACGAAAATAGAGCATCACGCAGTTTTACACACTATGCAGACTCTGGAAAAACAGGGCTTTACCGTTACCTATCTCGATGTTTATGAAAACGGTATCGTAAGGGTGGAGGATGTGGAAAAGGCTATCACAGACGAAACCTGCCTTGTAACCATTATGTATGCAAATAACGAAATCGGAACCATTCAGCCCATCCCTGAAATCGGTAAGCTTTGCAAGGAAAAGGGTGTTCTTTTCCACACGGACGCAGTTCAGGCTGTGGGTCACGTGGCTATCGACGTAAAGGAGCAGAACATTGATATGCTCTCTCTTTCAGGCCATAAGTTCCACGCTGTCAAGGGTATCGGTGCTCTCTACTGCAGAAAGGGTATCCGTCTTCCTAATCTTATCGAGGGCGGCGGACAGGAAAAAGGCAGAAGAGCAGGTACGGAAAATGTGCCCGGCATCGTAGGTCTCGGTGTGGCTATTACAGATATGTGTGCTGACATCGAAGCAAACGCTAAAAAGGTTTCCGCTCTTCGTGACCGTCTTTTCGAGGGCGCAAGCAAGATTTCACATTCAAGAATCAACGGCGACAGAGAAAAGAGACTTCCCGGTAATTTCAGTATGTGCTTTGAGGGCATCGAGGGTGAAAGCCTTCTTCTTATGCTCGATATGCAGGG
>CALCHE010000170.1 GCA_937901145.1 uncultured Clostridia bacterium | reverse complement strand
TGAAATAAAGTATCTTTGCAAGGTCGCAACAGCGGGGAGCGCAGAAGCTCGTAAGATGGAACAGGCAAAGAAGCTGTTTGAGAAGGTGTACAGGGAAGCAGAGGCAAAAATAAACACCGCCGATGAGGGCGGTGTGAGGTATAGTGTAACATCTGATAACCAGGGCAAATATGTAAAAGTAGATGTAAACCAAAATATTTTTGACGGTAAAAATACCAGAGAAATGCAAGAAATAGCCCGCAAATTAATTAGAGATAATTATAAGGGAAAGGTCTTACCTGTAGGCACAGAAGGAAAAGCATATATCAATAAACACTCTGCAGATGAATATGCTTATCCTGCAAATCGCAGAATGGATGAAAATATAAAAGAGTCAAAAATGCGAGCTTCTGCAGAGTTAGATAATCTTCTTTCCGTATCTGAATTTATTGAAAATCAACCTGACGATGGTAGACACCCACAAGCAACAGGTGGATGGGATGTATACGCGACTCGCTTCGAAGTTGGAAACACGATGTTTACAGGTGAAGTAAAAATTATGGTTACCGACCGAGGATATGTGTTCTACGATATTACACAAATAAAAAGATTACCCGTAAATGGCGGTCAAACTAAAATAAATTCAGTCGCCGCATCAGGTAATCTTTTCAATAACAGTATATCCAATTCCACCGAAAATGTCAAGCAAAACAGCAAAAAGTCTCTTTCCTCACCTGACACCGCACCGAAGAAATACGGTAATTACAACGTATACGGTGAGGATATTATGCTGGAGGGTAAGGGAAAGGCTGTCACGGAAGCTCCGTCAGCTGAAATCACCGCACCGAAGACGGATTTATACCTTCTCTTCCCACTCTTTTTCGCGGAATCCTGCAAGCACGAAATCTTCGCCAACCAAAAGCGGTCTTTTAACGAGCATACCGTCAGTGGATAAAAGAGTGAGCATTTCCTCCTCACTCATAGCAGGCAGCTTATCCTTAAGAGCCATAGACTTATATAAAAGTCCGCTGGTATTGAAAAACTTTTTCAGAGATAAGCCGCTGAGAGCGTACCACTGCTTCAGCTCTTCAAAGGTGGGATTTTCGGTTTTGATGTCTCTCATTTCATATTCTGCGCCCTTTTCGTCAAGGTATTTCTTTGCCTTCTGACAGGTGGTGCATTTAGGATAACAGATAAATTTAAGCATAACAATTCTCCTTTACTCGATTACTTCTACATAAAAGCTTACAGGTCTGAAGCCGTCATTACAGGACAGCATAGCAGACCTTTTATTTTTCATCCAGCCCTCATAGAAATCCTCTCCTCCGTGAGCAAGAGTCATAACGAAGGGTGACAAGGTCTCCCAGGCACTGTCACAGAAGCCCTCAGGCTTTTTCCAGCCGTCACAGATAAAAATCTGCCCTTCCTCTATGTCACAGGTATGTTCTATGGGATTTTCATATTTTTCTATCAGGTCATCGTAGCGAGCCTTTCGCATTACGGTGATTTTTACTTTTTTCATTGATGCCACTTCCTTTTATATGATTTTATCATAAAATTTTTTCATTGTAAACCGTTTTTCCGTTGTGTAATTCTGACATATATGATATAATATCCGCAGAAACCGTAAAGGAGAACAGATATGATTAACGAATACCCTAATCCTTTTATCCCCGAACGTGCTGACCCTTACATAACCAAAGGCGACGGCTGCTATTATTTCACGGCCTCCTACCCGGCTTTTTACGACGCTGACCACGGCTATGACAGAGTTATACTCAGAAAATCAGACACAGTGGCAGGTCTTGCCTCAGCAGAAGAAAAGACTATATGGAAGGCTCACGAAAACGGCATTATGGCCAAGCATATATGGGCACCTGAAATACATAAAATAGGCGGTAAGTGGTACGCTTTCTTCGCCGCAGGCAACAAAGAGGATATATGGCACATCAGACCCTATCTCCTCAAATGCGAAAGCGACGATCCCTATGAGGACGAATGGACAGAGCTGGGCAGAATGCTTCCTAGTGACGGTGATGATGAAGCCTTCACTTCGTTCTCTCTGGATATGACCTACTTCGAGCATAAGGGAAGGCACTATCTTATCTGGGCAGAGAGCCGTCCCGACTCATCTCTTTTCATGGCGGAAATCAGTCCCGAAAATCCGCAGAAGCTTATCACTAAGCCTATGCTCCTCACTAAACCCGAATACGACTGGGAAAAGGTTCGCTTCCGTGTAAACGAAGGTGCCTCAGTGCTCAAAAATGAAGATAAGGTTATCGTATTTTTCTCCGCTTCGGGCACAGGCAGCGAATACTGCATGGGTATGGTGTATATGGATGCCGACGGTGACCCGATGATAAAGGAAAACTGGACGAAGTGCTACTCCCCCGTTCTTTCTACAGAGGATTTACAGGGTGAGTCAGGTCCCGGTCATAACAGCTTCGTATACGACGAAAAAGGCAGACTTCTCCTCGTTTACCACGCAAGACCAGAAGCACACTCACGAAAAGAATGCGGCACCTGGTGTGACGAGTCACTGTACGACCCCTGCAGACACGCACGCATCCGTTTCGTCACCTTCGACGAAAACAATATGCCAATTATAGAAAGGTGAAAAAGATGAACAGAAAATTCCTTA
>CALCHE010000169.1 GCA_937901145.1 uncultured Clostridia bacterium | reverse complement strand
GTACAGAAAAAAACAAAGCTCACTCCTTTGGGAATGAACTTTGTCATCAGTCTGAGGTGCAGATTTAAGCAATCTGCACCTATACTCTTTTATCAGAATTTCTTCTCTGCTCCGGGTCTGCCACAGCACTTTTTATATTTCTTACCGCTTCCGCAGGGACAGGGATCGTTAACACCGACCTTTTTACCGTCATTTCTGACTGTTCTGCCCTTTTCACTGCCGTCACCTGAGCCTGTAGCTACGGTGACCTTTGCTACCTTTTCACGGGTAACCTCTTCTTCCACAGCGAAGCGTTTGATAAGAACACATTTAACTGTGTTGTCGCGGATAGCACTTGTCATTTCCTCGAACATATCGTAGCTGTACTCTCTGAAAGCGATGATGGGGTCCTTCTGACCGTAAGCGAGGAGTCCTACGCTTCTTTTGAGTTCATCCATAGCATCGATGTAATCCATCCACTGAAGGTCTACATTGTGAAGAAGCTCGCTTCTTTCGATTTCGCGCATCATTTCCTCACCGTAGATTACCTCACGGCTCTTATGGAGCTGATGTGCTCTTTCGGTGAGAAGCTCGAAGATTTCGTCTGCTTTATATTTTTTGTCCTCTTTGAAATCATTTTCAGTAGTAAGCCAGCCGAGATATTTGTCGCGCAGTGTGGCGAAGTTCCATTCACTTGAGGGTATGTTGGAGGGGCAGCAGAATTCTACTGTGTCACCGATGGAGTCGTCGATCATCTTTGTGATAACAGGCTTCATATCCTCACCGTTGAGAACCTTGTCTCTCTGACCGTAGATGATTTCTCTCTGCTTATTCATAACGTCATCGTAGGAGAGAACATGACGGCGGGTAGCGAAGTTGTTACCCTCGACCTTTCTCTGTGCAGATTCTACCTGCTTTGAAAGCATACCTGCCTCGATGGGAAGGTCGTTGTCTACGGGCATAGAGTTCATAATGGCCATCATTCTGTCGCCACCGAAGAGACGGAGAAGGTCATCCTGCATAGAAAGGTAGAAACGGCTTTCACCGGGGTCGCCCTGACGTCCTGAGCGTCCTCTGAGCTGATTGTCAATACGGCGGGATTCGTGTCTTTCGGTACCGATAATGTAGAGACCGCCTGCCTGTCTTACCTGCTCAGCCTCATCTGCAATTTCTGCTTTGTATTTTGCTTCGAGCTCTTTGAATTTTTCTCTTGCCTCGATGATGTCCTCGTTATCGGTGTCGCCGAAGCCTGTGGCTTCAGAAATGAGCTCTTCGGGATATTCGAGCTTTCTCATTTCACTCTTTGCCAGATATTCAGCATTACCACCGAGCATAATGTCAGTGCCTCGACCAGCCATATTGGTAGCGATGGTAACTGCACCTAATTTACCTGCCTGTGCTACGATTTCAGCTTCCTTGTCGTGATGCTTGGCGTTGAGAACGTTATGCTTGATGCCTCTCTTTTTAAGAGCAGAGGAAAGCTTTTCGCTCTTTTCGATGGAAACCGTACCTACGAGGACAGGCTGTCCCTTTTCGTGGCACTGTAAAATCTGTTCGATTATAGCATTGAATTTAAACTGCTCTGTCTGATAGATAACGTCGGTATTATCCTTTCTGAGCAGAGGCTTGTTTGTGGGAATTTCCACAGCGTCAAGAGAGTAGATTTCTCTGAATTCCTCTACCTCAGTCATAGCAGTACCGGTCATACCGGAAAGCTTTTTGTAAAGACGGAAGTAGTTCTGGAAGGTAATGGTAGCGAGAGTTTTATTTTCTCTGGCGATTTTAACGTTTTCTTTGGCTTCGATAGCCTGATGGAGACCGTCGCTGTAGCGTCTGCCGATCATAATACGGCCGGTGAATTCATCGACGATGAGCACCTGTCCGTCCTTTACCACGTAGTCGATGTCTCTGGTCATAACACCGTGAGCTCTGATAGCGATGTTAAGGTGGTGGGAAAGAGTGAGGTTGTCGGGATCGCTGAGGTTTTCGATGCCGAAGAATTTTTCAGCCTTCTGTATACCTGCCTTGGTGAGAGAAACATGCTTACTTTTTTCGTCTACAATGTAGTCAGCACCGACCTCTCTGGCGATGTCTTCGATGTCAGCTTTGGAATCGGTTTCAGCGACCTTGTAGCATCTGAGACTTCTTACGAAGGTATTAGCTACGGAATAAAGCTCGCTTGATTTGCCGCCCATACCTGAAATAATAAGGGGGGTTCTTGCTTCGTCGATGAGTATGGAGTCAACCTCGTCCACGATAACGAAGCCGTGGCCTCTCTGGACCTTTTCTTCCTTGTACTGAGCCATATTGTCACGGAGATAGTCGAATCCCATTTCGTTGTTTGTGCCGTAGGTAATGTCAGCGGCATAAGCTGCTCTTCTTTCGTCGGTTTCGAGTCCGTTTACGATAAGACCTACACTAAGTCCCATAAAGCGGTAAACCTTACCCATCCATTCACTGTCTCGGCGGGCAAGATAGTCGTTGACGGTAACGATGTGTACACCTTCGCCCGTAAGACCGTTAAGGTAGGCGGGGAGAGTAGCCACGAGGGTTTTACCTTCACCTGTTTTCATTTCAGCGATTCTGCCCTGATGAAGAACGATACCGCCCATGATCTGAACGGGGAAGTGCTTCATACCGAGTACACGCCATGCGGCTTCACGGCAGGCGGCGAATGCTTCGGGAAGAATATCGTCCAGAGTTTCGCCGTTAGCAAGTCTTTCTTTGAATTCGGGAGTTTTAGCCTTAAGCTGACTGTCGGTAAGCTTACTGTACTCTTCGTCGTAGGAGAGTACTTTGTCAACTAAGGGTCGTATTCTTTTTATTTCCTTCGATGAATAGTCACCGAAAAGCTTCTTTAATAAGCCCATTATAATCACCTCTTGTTTTCTGATTATAAGTATAATCATTTAATTTTAACATAAATCAAACGATAATGCAAGGGTTTGCGGTTAATCGGAGACAAGAGTGTCGGTTAATCGGAGACAAGAGTCTTTATATTGACAAAAAAGATTTTTAATGTTAATATGGTGTGAACGAATTTTTCAGGAAAGGTGTAATGATTTATGAAAAAGATAATTTCACTTCTTCTCGTTACGGTAATGCTCTTTGCAGTTATGGCTCCTATGGCTTCGGCTGCTAACGAAAGAACTCCCATCGTTTATATCCGCGGTAACGGTGACGGTATTTACTATCCCGACGGGACTCTTTGTGTTGCTCAGTTCGAGGATCTTGATCTGGGTGGCGACGGTGAAGGTATGGATAAGGACACCATCGTTGACTCTGTGGTAAATATTCTCAAACCCTTTGTTCTGGAAGGTATGATTTTCGACAAATGGGACAATTACGGCAGAGCTGTCTATGAAGAACTCAAGCCTCTCTTCCCTGATTCAGCACTTGATTATGACGGAAATCCTCAGAAGGGTACCGGTGTTCATGCTCAGACTATGGCTGACTCGGTAGCTGCTTCCAAATCTGTCTGGTACTACAACACAAACAGCTCCTATTGCTTTGCTTATGACTGGCGACTTTCTCCCTATGACCATGTGGACAGACTACACGAATATGTACTTCAGGTTCTCAAAACAACGGGTCAGGATCAGGTTTCTATGTATGCCAGATGTATGGGCGGCAGCGTTCTTATGGCATATCTCGAAAAATACGGTGATCTCGGTCTCGTTAAAAACGTAATGTTCTGTGACGTGCTTTCCAATGAGGCTACCGTTATTTCAAAAGGCTTCAGCGGTCAGATCGAAATGGACGCAAAGCTTATTGAAAGATATGCAGGTCAGCTTGATTTCTGCGGTCAGACAGGTGACGGAGTAGGCTTTGCTTTTACCGAGCTTCTTTATGAAATCGTTTTCAAGACAATGGATTTCTTCAATCAGATAAATGTTACAGACAAAGCTCTTGACGGTGTGGAGGAGCTTTATGAAAAGCTTGCCGAGGCTCTTATGCCTGCTCTTTTACATGCTTTCGGAATGGCAACTCAGGTTAACTATTGGACAGAGGTTGCTGAAGAGGATATGGATTCCGCACTCGACCTTGTTTTCGGCAAAAAAGGTTCGGAACTCCGTACAAAGTATGCGGGACTTATCGATAAAATTCAATATTACAGAGAGCATGTTTCATCAGATCTTGACGGCTTTTATAAGAGCCTTGACAAAAAGAATATTCATTACGGTTTCTTTGGTAAGTACGGCTTTATGAATATGCCTCTTACTGCCGATGCGGATATTCTCTCCGATGCTCTTGTAAGCCTTACTCATGCTACTGTGGGTGCTACAACTGCTCCTATCGGTCAGACTCTTTCAGATGACTATATCGCACAGCGTGAAGCTGAGGGTAAGGGCAAATACATCGCTCCTGATAAGCAGGTAGACCTTTCCACTTGTGTTGCGCCCGACAGAACATGGATTCTGAAAAATGCTCATCACGATGTAATCGAGTGTATGTATCCTGTTATCTTTGGATTCCTTAACGGTACAAAAGAAACTGTAGATACAGTTTACAGCAAAACCGGATACGCTCAGTGTATGGTTTATGATTATGGTACACATAAAGCTTCTGTAATGACAGAGGATAACTGCGCTGACTATGAGTGGATCACTCGTACCATAGAAAAGCCTACCACAGAAACAAGAATGTCAGCATTTATGCGCTTCTTTACAATGCTTCTCAATTTCATCACAAGCTTTTTCAAGGGTGAGCTTGATTTCTCAAATCTTTTGGGCGGAGGCATAACAGTCCAGTAATTGAGAGGAGAAAATATAATGACAGTAATTGCTGTAATTGCTTTTTTGGCTGTCGGATATTTAGCACTTGTTTTAAGCGCCGCTGATTACGGCTACGGTATTGCTTTCATCGGCGGTTTGCTTGCGGTACTGCTTGTCATTCTAATTGATGTACGCTGGGATGTGCAGGACATTAAAAAGATGCTTTCCGAAAAGAAAGATAAAAAAGAAGAAAGTAAAAACGAATAATATTAAACTCTCCCGATGCTGATGGTTTCGGGAGAGTTTTTGCATATTTACTTCTTTTTGCACATATATTTCTTCGGGGGATTGATGCTTCAGTAAGCTTATCTCACGACAATTCTGTATGCTTCTGCAGTTCTGTTCTTCGAATATATGTTTTCTGTCAACCACTCTGACAGTGAGTCAGAGTTTAATTTCTGAGAGTCAATTTCTATAGTGTTATTTTTTTCGTCAAATAACATTATTCCCCGACCGCCTGCTATAGGATAATAGCAATCCTTTTCTGTTTCCGCAGGTTCCTGTTTATTCATAAAAATAATATATTCTTTTTCAACCTCCACATTGTCGTCGTTCAGCATCTGGTAAAGAGTAATGTATGAATTTACCTCGCCTTTCAACACGGAATGCACTTGTAATTTCGCTGTTTGTGAAATTCCGTTTTCAGTGACAGAAGAAACAGCAGCTATAACGATACATTCCGCTTCTTTTTCAAGCTCGTCAAAGGATTCGGCAGAATCGCCGTATGAGGCAAACACCCGCCCGTTTTCAGAATCAGCCAATTCTTTTTCTAACAGCTCTGCCAAACTGTCTGTCTGCGGAACATCTGAACCAACATCTTTTGAAATATTGCTCATACTGAAATAAATCAATACGGAGCTGAAAAGTACGATTACTGATAAGATGAGAAAATTTCTTTTTTTCATAAAATGCCTCCTTAATTTTAAATATTTCCTAAATGCTGTAAATCTCGTGTTTGAGGTTTAGATATTTTCCATTTATCCCAATAAGTATCCGTATAAGAATACATTATTGCTTTGTTGCTGCTAGTAGCTCCGGAGTCATGATCTAAATATCCTACTACATGACCGAATTCATGAGTAGAAATCGCTTTCCATTTGCTGTCTGAATATTTTGAGGTATTACTGTCATATATTAGTGCTACGATTTGACCATTTTTAATTGTATAAACCTGTCGTTTACTGCCCTTGTAGCTTGCGTAACCGACAAAATTATACTCTTGATAAGTAAAAGCTTCTACATTGGATGGAATATCAAATGTAGAAGATGCTTCTGAACGACTGATGTCACCAAACAGAATACCGTAATTTGATGATAAAGTCGTTCTGGTAAAAGTTCCCTCGCTTGTCCAGTTGCCTTTAGCATAAGAAAAATAATTTAGCAATTTTTCTTCGCTCATTTTTGTTGAAGTGCTATCTAAAATATAAACTGTTCTCTTACCGTTTGATGGAATGTATGCAATGGAATTGCCGTTCGAATGCCAATATGAAAAAACGGCAATTGGCTCCCACGCTGATGAATATATAACGATAGAGCTAATTAAACAAACAATTGAGCAAAAATATACTACTATTTTTTTCATTTTACATTCTCCTGAATCAAAAATTGTTTAAACATAGAAACAACTTTTCTATATCTTACTGCTTAAAAAATAGCATAATATGCTCAATTTGTCAATCATATATTTGCAATAAATATATAATTAAAAAATATATTTAAAATCATTCGTAATTTATCGGCATATTGCCTTTTATTTTTGCATATATTTCTTCGGGGGGATTGATATGAAGTATTTACCCGAAGACAGAGCAAAAGAGCTGGCTCTTTACATAATCGAAACGGGTGCCACCGTCAGACAGGCGGCAGGGTATTTCGGCATAAGCAAAAGCACCGTGCATACAGACATAACGGTAAGGCTGATGAAAAGCGAGCCCGACCTTTATGACAAGGTAAGATGTGTCCTCGACATCAATAAAGAGGAGAGGCACATAAGAGGCGGCGAGGCAACACGCAAAAAGTTTGCAAGCCGCGCCGCGGAAAAGCGGGCAGGATAATATCGGACCGCCCGCCTTCAGCTTTATTTCAGAAATTCCGTGATTACCTTCCACACATTTTCGTCCTGTGCGGTCATTCTTTTCCAGTCATATTTTGCTTTGAAGGCTTTTTTGTCCTCCTCGGTCACTAAAGCCTTCTTTTTCAGTGCCTTCTGATATTCGGCGAAAAACTTATCCTTATATTTCACCGCATCATCCGTATAATTCGGATTATGGTTTTTACCGTTAAGACGGAGGAAGCTTATGTTTTCTCTGGCCGAAAGCTCCTTTTCCAGAAGGTCGAAATTGTTTGCGGCTGAAACGGTTTTATCGTCATCGGAGTGGATGATAAGCATTTTTGTTTTAGTGTTTTTCAGCGTTTCGAGGGCATTGTAGCGGATATAGTTGGGGTTTGATTCGCTTTCAAGGGCGAGTATTTTTTTATAAAACGGAGAAAGGATACCTTTGAAAAAGCCTTTTAAAATCTGTTCTGCTGAAATGAAGCCTGACATAGCTACACATTTTTCGATATCGGGATGGAGTGCAGAAATGTTCATAGTGGAAAAACCGCCCCAGCTGTGACCGATAACGCTGATGGGAAGAGAAGAATATTTTTCATCGGCTTTAAGTGCTTTTACAGCATCATCGAGGTCGCGGAGAGACTGAACGAAACCGTTAGTGCTTTCGCCTCCGGAGTTCATGCAGCCTGTGTGGTCGTAGGCAAAAACTCGATAGCCTTCTCTGCAGAGTCTTTCTATCTCTGTCATATAGCCTGTGTGACCTGAGCCCATACCGTGCTCGAAAATAATCAGTCTGTTTTCATTGAATCCGTCATAGTAATAGAAAGCTCCTGCAAGGGTATGACCGAGAGAGGAGGGGAAGGAATACTCCTCTCGATGGAGGCCTTCAAAGCTATCTGCAGTGAAATAAAAGACACAGCCGTTATCGTCTGCACGGTTATAAACCATACTGCGGTATATTTTTTCGATGAATTTGGTTATCATATCTTTATATCCTTTCTTTATCTGATAAGCTTTTCCAGTATATCGATTTCTCTGCTCGTTTCCTGCAGGAATTTACGGCATTCCTCGTCTTTGGCTAAAATTCGGCCGGCACGGGCCACTCGGCGCAGAAAGATTTTACTGAAAAGCACATCATCTTTATGTGAGACAAGAGGACAGATGTTTGTTCCGCGGATATCTGCTCTGGCACTTATTTTTCCGTCCTCACTCATATAAGGGAAAAAGGGGAAAATAATACAGGAAAGAGGTCTGTTCTTACGGTCGCATCTGCCTTCGCAGACACAGAGTCTTACTCCGTTCTTTTCTTTTACGAGGAAAACCGTATCTTCTCCCGGGAAAAGAAGCATTCCGGTTTCGCTGTCGCCCTTACAGCATGCCTTGTCACAGACAAGACCGCAGTCAGCGTTCAGCGGTGTGTAGGGAAGAAGAACTTTTTTGGCTCGGGTAATAATATCTTTTTTCACTTTTTCACCTCATTTTTTCTGTTTATATACTCATTATATCGCCTTTTGTGTTTTTTGTACAGTAAAAAATCTTTTTATTTCGTAAGTTTTTTTGTTGAAATGAAGGAACATTTGTGGTATATTAATACATATGGTTTTTTACAATGAGAATATATGTGATTTTTTTAGGAGATGTCAACGTGAAAATAGGATATGATAATGAAAAATACATTAAAACTCAGTCGGAGCATATAAGAAAGAGACTGTCTCAGTTCGGAGGCAAGCTTTATCTCGAGTTCGGAGGTAAGCTTTTTGACGACCATCATGCCGCCAGGGTTCTGCCCGGTTTTGAGCCTGACAGTAAGCTTAAAATGCTGTTACAGCTTAAGGATGAGGCTGAGGTTGTTATCACTGTAAGTGCGAAGGCTATCGAGGAAAAAAAGCTTCGCCGTGACCTTAATATCTCCTATGACAAAGAAGTACTCAGACTTATCGATCTTTTCAGAAGCGTAGGTCTTTATGTAGGTAGTGTGGTAATAGCACAGTATGACGGACAGAAATCTGCCGATAATTTCAGAGACAAGCTCCGTGAATTGGGTGTTTCCGTTTTCACACACTATAAAATTGACGGATATCCGTCAAATGTACCTCTTATCGTTTCCGATGAAGGATACGGAAAAAATGAATATGTGGAAACAGAAAGAAAAATCGTTGTTGTTACTGCTCCGGGTCCCGGCAGCGGAAAAATGGCGGTATGTCTTTCACAGATTTATCACGACCATCTGAGAGGAATCGAGTCAGGCTATGCAAAGTTTGAAACCTTCCCCGTGTGGAACCTTCCGCTTAATCATCCTGTCAATCTTGCCTATGAGGCGGCGACAGCGGACCTTAATGACCTTAATATGATTGACCCCTTCCATCTGGAGGCTTACGGAATTCCTACGGTAAACTATAACCGCGACGTGGAAATTTTCCCCGTGCTCGAAGCTATCTTTACCCAAATTTACGGTTCCTGTCCCTACAAATCACCCACGGATATGGGTGTAAATATGGTAGGACACTGTATTTTCGATAAAAAAGTGGTGGAAGATGCGGCTAAGCAGGAAATTATCCGCAGATATTATTCCGCTCTTTACGACGCCAGACACGGTGCGGACACTCTGAAGGAAAGAGAAAAGATTTCCATTCTTATGAATAAGGCGGGAATCAGTCTTGAAAGCAGAGCAGTAGCTGTGAAGGCCAATGAGGTAGCAGAAAAGACGGGTGCTCCCGCGGCAGCTATCGAGCTTGATGACGGCAGAATTATAATAGGCAAGACAAAGGATCTTTTAGGTGCTGCATCCGCCGCACTTCTGAATGCTCTTAAAAGTCTGGCAGGTCTGGACGATGAGCTTTTGCTTTTACCGTCCACACTTATCGAGCCTGTGCAGAACCTTAAGGTAAGCTATCTCGGCAGTAAAAATCCCCGTCTTCACGCGGATGAGGTGCTTGTCGCACTTTCAGTTTCTGCGGCTACAAATGAGGATGCTGCGAAGGTGCTCGAATGTCTGCCTAAGCTTAAAAACTGTCAGGCACACATTTCTGTTATTCCTTCAGATGTTGACAAAATGATTTACAATAAACTGGGCATACATCTTACCGTAGAGCCCGAATATGAAAACGATAATTTATATCATTGATATACGCAAATACAAACCCAGGGAGATACTATTATGACATACCAGGAAAAATACGAACAGTGGCTCAGCTTTGACGAAGAAACAAAAGCTGAACTTCTCGGAGTTACTGACGAAAAAGAAAAGGAAGACAGATTCTATAAAGATCTCGCTTTCGGTACGGGAGGCCTTCGCGGCATTATGGGCGCAGGCTCTAACCGAATGAACAAATATACTGTAGGTAAGGCAACATACGGTCTTGCAAACTATCTTAAAAACAAATATGACGGTGAAATCAAGGTAGCTTTAGGCTATGATACGAGAAACAATTCTGCATATTTTGCTAAGGTTGCAGCGGGTATTTTTGCATCCTGCGGGTTTAAGGTTTTCCTTTATGACAGAGCGCTTCCCGTCCCTGTGCTTTCCTTTACTTCGGCATTTTTAGGATGTAATGCAGGTGTTATGATTACCGCTTCCCATAATCCGAAGGAATATAACGGATACAAAGTTTATGACGGCAAGGGCTGTCAGCTCTGCACAGAGGATGCTACCGAGGCTATCGGTTATATCAATGCAATCACAGACTATAAATCCATTCCTTTCCTTGACGAAAGTGAAAACATCACTCTCATCGGTGACGATGTCTTCGATGAATTCTGCAAAAAAGTCAAGGGTGAAAGTCTTTACGAGGAAAAGTCAGATATAAAAATCGTCTACACACCTCTTCACGGTACAGGTAATGTACCCGTAAGAAAAATGCTCGAGGGTATGGATGTTACCGTGGTTAAGGAGCAGGAAATGCCCGACGGTAATTTCTCTACCGTAAGAAGTCCTAATCCCGAGGAAAAGGATGCTCTTACCATCGCTATCGAAAAGGCTAAAGAAATCGGTGCAGATCTGGTTTTAGGTACTGACCCTGACTGTGACAGAGTAGGTATCGCCGTAAAGAGCGGTGACGAATATGTTCTCTTTACAGGTAATCAGACAGGTGCACTTTTAGTTAAGTTTGTGCTTGAAATGAAAAAGGCTTCTCTTAACGAAAAGTCAACTCTTATCAAAACTATCGTTACCTCAGAGCTCGGTGCAAACATCGGCAGAAGCTACGGGCTTAACATCGAGGAAACTCTCACAGGCTTCAAATACATCGGTGACAAAATGTGTAAATATGAAGCTACAGGTGAAAAAGAGTTCGTCATCGGTTACGAAGAAAGCTACGGCTATCTCGTAGGCACCCACGCCAGAGATAAGGACGCCGTCGTTTCATCGATGCTTATCTGCCAGATGGCGGCATATTACCATAATCAGGGCAAAACCCTCGTAGATGCTCTTAATGACATTTATGCAGAGTACGGCTATTATCTTGACCATCTCGATTCCTTTACTCTTAAGGGTAAGGACGGTGCAGAAAAGATCGAAAAGCTTATGGCTTATTTCCGCTCCTTAGGTAAAGATGTTTATGAGGGCATCGATGAGGTTATCGACTTCAGCACAGGTATCGCAGATCTTCCTAAGGAAAATGTGCTCAAGTATATCTGGAAGGACGGTTCCTGGCTTGCTGTGAGACCTTCAGGTACTGAACCCAAGATTAAAATTTACTATTCCGTTAATGAGGAAAATAAAGAAAAGGCTACCGAAAGACTCGCGAAGCTCCGTGAGTACATCGCTTCGGTAATCAATAAGTAACCAAAGTAAAACAGACACCTGATATGAAAAAAGGTGTCTGTTATTTTTATCCCTCTTTATGAAGTTTAATGAAATGCCTTACAAGATAAATCACTGCTCCCACAGGGATACAGAAAATAACTATCTTGATTATAAGATGAATGGGAATGTAGTCGTAAATTCCGTCACCTAAAATCGTGAACAGTACCACGCGGGGCATAATGCCGATTACCGAGGCGGCGAAGTAGCGGGGGAATTTACATTTCGATGCACCCCAGAAAAGACTGACGAAGTCGATGGGGAAAACAGGCAGGGCGCGGATAACCAAGAGAGCAGGGAAATTGTCGTTGAATTTCTTTTCTAAAATTTTCTGTCCGCCCTTGCTTTTTCTGAGAAGCTTTTCCACATAATCTCCGCCCAGGAAAACACCGAGGAAATATGTTACGGTGACCTCGAGTATGATGCCTATGAGACTGATGAGACAGGCAGTAGGGGTGGGGAAAGCCATACCGATAGAAATGTAGATAAGTGATGCGGGCAGTATAAAGAGTACGGATTTGACCAAATATACGCCCCATATAGTAAGCACGGCAATTGTCATATTCGCACTGGCATCTACCAGAGCACGTACATCGATATTTTTCAGCTTTTCATAGTTTACCACAGCTATAACGAAGATAGACATGGCCACAGCTACTCGCAGTAGAGCAAGAAGGGTTGATTTGACTTTTTTATTCATAATATGACTCCGAAATATTTATTTGTTACAGGTCGGTTTTTCTGTTGCTCCGTTTTTCTTCATCAGCCAAAGACCGAAAATCAGAAGCGCAGGGAACAGGGTTCCGAGCAGCATTCCTTTATTCATATCACCGCCGGAAAGAGTGATAGCCTTGCCGACGGAACCTGGACCGACAGAACATCCCATATCTCCGAAAAGAGCGAGGAAGGCAAACATTGCCGTACCTCCGGCGGGAATGTTTTCGGCAGCTAAAGAGAAGGTGCCGGGCCACATAATGCCTACGGAAAGGCCACAGAGAGCACATCCGAAAAGAGAAAGAAGTGGCAGGGGAGAGAGACTTGCGACGAGATAACTGAAAATGCACAGAAGAGAGCTTGCCGTCATCATTTTAGTAAGAGAGATTTTCTCACTGACCCGTGAGTAAAAAACTCTCGCAGATCCCATCAATGCTGCGAAAAGACAGGGGCCGAGCAGATCACCGAAGGTTTTGGAAACATTGAGGCCTGATTCTGCGAAGGCAGATGCCCATTGACTCATTGCGATTTCACTCGCTCCGGAGCATAGCATAATTAGAGCGAAAACATAGAAAAGCTTTGTAGAGAAAAGCTCCTTTATCTTCATACCCTTTCCGTCAGCGAGAGCTTTCGGAATAGGCACGAGAGAAAACAGAATACCGTTTACCAGAGGCACGAGACTCCACAGAACAGCCAGGTATCTCCAGTTGCTTAATCCGAAAAAGTTAAAAAACACCGTGGAAAGAAGAACTACAGACATCTGACCCCAGCAGTAGAAGGAGTGAAGAAGGCTCATAGAGCCGCTTTTATTACGGCTCGGACAGGCTTCTACGAGAGGACTTATGATAACCTCGATAAGACCGCTTCCCGTGGCGTAAATTATTATCGAAAGTATTATACCTGTATACGGTGGCAGAATAAAGGGAAAAATGCCGAGAGAAAAAAGTCCCGTAAAGGCAAAGCCGTGTGCCAGCAGAGCTGAGGCGCGGTAGCCTATTTTATCGATGAAGGACGCAGAAACCATATCCACGATTAACTGCACACCGAAATTTATGATGATAAGAAGTGAGATTTTATCGTAGCTTAAAGAAAAGCTTTTCTGAAAAGTGAGGAAAAGCAGAGGCAGGAAATTATTGATGATAGCCTGAACAAAATATCCTGCATACGAAGCGTAGAAGGTGTATTTGTAATCTTTGCGAATGCTCACTTTTTCTGCTCCCTTCCTGAAATTCACGGATTATAATAACACATAAACAGAGACATTTCAATGAAAGGATAAAAAAATAATTGATATATGGTAAATAAATATTGAAAAAACAGAAAAATTGAGGTACAATGTATCTATCCTGTAATCCCGAAAGGAGAAAAAATATGATACTTATAAAAAAACTGGTTTCGATTATGGCTACATTTGTCCTCATTCTCTACGGCTTCGTAGGTATGGGCAGTAATGTAAGTGACGATTATGCCGAGGGCAAGTATAAGAATGTTATTCTTATGATAGGTGACGGTATGAGCTTCAATAATTTGGAGGCTACCAAGGCAGAAAGAGGCGTGAAGCTTGCCATGGAGACTATGCCTGTCAAAGCTGAGAGCGACATAAATTCCTTCGGTCTTACTTACACCGACTCTGCTGCAGGCGGCACAGCTCTTTCCAGTGGTATAAGAGTGTGGATTAATTCTGTCGCAGTTTTTCCCTTTGCTCCTGTTTTCAATACTCTGACAGACAGTGTTCCCGTAACTATTGCTGAGCTTGCCAAGGCAAACGGTAAGGCTGCAGGTGTGGTTACTACCGATCAGACGAGCGGTGCCACTCCTTCTGCTTTCTCAGCTCACGCTCTTGCCAGAAATATGGAAGAGGACATAAGCGGCGACCAGCTTAAAACCGGCTTCGACCTTATCTGGGGTGCTGAATCTGAAAGCATCAACGAAGAAAACACAGCAGAAAACGGCTGGACATATATTGACAGCGAAACCGATATGATGGCTCTCGAAGCAGGTAGCCGTTCATTTGCACAGTTCAGCTTTGACGATCTGAAATATGTGACTAACGAACACGATACTCCTACTGTAGAAGAAATGACAGAGAAGGCTATTGAAATTCTTTCAGCTGACGAGGACGGATTCTTCCTTATGGTTGAGGGTGCCTGTATCGATAAACATGCTCACGATAACGATATGGAAAATATGACTCTTTCCGCAGAAGAATTTGATAAGGCTGTAGCAGCTGCTCTTGAATTCGCTGAAAAGGACGGAGAAACTCTCGTTATCGTAACTGCCGACCACGGCACAGGTGGTATGAAGTATAACGCAGAAAAGGACGAATACTATTTTACCAGCGGTGATCACGATACTGACAATGTTCCTGTATATGTTTCTGCTGATGATGCAGGCTTCACTACAGGTATTGAGGTAGAAAACCGTCAGATTCCCGTTCAGATATCCAGAATATTCGGCTACGGCGAGGATATGTTCCCCGCAGTTAAATAAAATAAGACTCAGGCAGGGGACAGTAAAGGTTATACAGAACCGTCCCCTGATTGATGATAGATTGATGTTGGAGGAATATATGAGTTCGGTTTGTTTATGTGTTATTGATAATATCAAAGAAAAAAGTGACAAGCTTTTTTATTCTAAGCAAATAGAAGAGCTTGCAAAGTATTATCAATGTGGCATTAAATGTGGTGTCGATTGGCTTGAGCCGTTTGTTTCACATATTAAAAAAGATTCTTTTATAATAAATATTGTTGATTATCCTAAATGTGATAATTGTGAAATGTTTTTGCTCCCAGACGGTTGGTATAATAATGGTCAATCCAACAAGTTGCCATTTATAGAGCGAATAAAGCTTTTGCAAGATATTTCTCGTTTTTTACTTAAAAAAAACAATCCCGTTAGTTTTTATATTGCTCAAAGTGGAACAAGCTTTGATGAGTTTTCTCATATTACATTAGAAATTAATAATTTGACTGATTATTTAGCAAAGACTATTGGCACTTATGGTTTAGAAGATGGAGTACATATTATTATCAATCACATCAATCAGGGGACGGTTCCATCAATCAGGGGACGGTTCTATGATTGACAGTTGATTAACGGGCGGTGGTTATCCGCCGCCCGCCCTCGCATAAGCCTCTCCTGAAAGGAGAGGGGGACCGCTTGCG
>CALCHE010000168.1 GCA_937901145.1 uncultured Clostridia bacterium | reverse complement strand
CTTTACAAGTGAAACAACAAGCTTAATAAGTGTGATAAACATACAGATGTACTGAGGTATGCCTGTTTCTTCATGAGCAGGTCCGCCGCAATCAGGACATACATCCTTGATTTCGGTTTCGCAATCGTCACAGATGCCGTCGCCGTCTTCGTCAGCGTGGTCGAGCATTGTGTCTTCTGCTGTTACAGTATCGGTTTCACCGCAGCCGTAAACACATTCAGCTGTCTTTGTGCCGTTGGCTTCACAGGTAGCATCTTCGTTGTAGATGTAGTCAATGAAGAGATGCTCAAGTGCTTCGATAGCCTTTTCATCTGTTTCACCGCAGCCATGGTCACAAACAGCAACTTTCTTACCTTCTATGCCACACTTTGCTTCTTCGGTTACTTCGTACTTTGTGAAGGAGTGAGTGAGAGCTGAATCTTCAACCTCTCTTGTTACTGTTTCACCGCAGAGAGTACAAACTGCTGATTCGATTGCGTTTTCACCGCACTTTGCTTCTTCAGTTACTTCAAACTTGAGACCGTTGTGTGTGCCGTTGAGACAGTTTTCTGCTTCGGCAAAGATAGCTTCCATTTCTGCTTCGATTTCTGCAAGAGCATCCTTGTTTTCTGCAACTGAACCTGTGAGAGCTTCTGCTCTTTCATACAGTTCGTCAAACTTATCAGCAAATTTTTCATCAAGCTTTTCTGCTATTTCAGCAAGAGCTTCTTCGCCATACTTTTCAGCAAGCTCATTGTTGAGTTTGTCGTTGATATTTACAATTTCTTCAAGACCGTCAACTTCAACTGCTGAGCCGTCTTCGATGCCTGCTTCAACTACCTCAACAAACTCGCTAATCTGTCTTATCTTTTGGCTGACAGTATTTTCTTCATCTTTGATAAAACGGTGGTTTTCATCCAAATCAAAGAAATTAATTACATTATTAACCTCTTGCATCTGAAGTGACCCCAAAAAGTTAGACAAAGTTTTTTAGAAAAACTTGTACAAATTAAATATTAAGCAGCTAAAATGGCTTGAGATCTGTGCATAGCAGGTGTCAAGCCATTTAATTTTAGCTTGATTCTGCGATTGTTGTAATAATCAAGATAATCTTCTAATTCTGCTTTGAAGTGTTCGATAGAATCAAATTCTTGTAAATACAATAATTCTGTTTTGAGTAAACCAAAAAAGTTTTCAATTACTGCATTATCCAAGCAGTTCCCTTTACGGCTCATGCTCTGCTGTATCCCTTTATCAATTAACATCTTTTGATATTGTTTATGTTGATAATGCCAACCCTGGTCTGAATGAAGAATCAGATTTGTATTATCAGGTATTTTTTCAAATGCCTTATCAAGCATTTCTGTTACTATGCTTAATTTTGGATGTTCAGAAATTGTATATGATACAATATCCCCACTATATAAATCGAGAATAGGAGAAAGGTAAAGTTTTTGGTCAAACAAACTGAACTCTGTTACATCAGTAACCCACTTTTCATTTGGTTTTGAAGCAACAAAATTCCTCTCAAGTAAATTAGGGGCAATTTTTCCTACTTCACCTTTATATGATTTGTATTTCTTCATTCTGACTCTACATATCAGATTAAGCTGTTTCATTAGCCTTTGCACGGTCTTGTGGTTAATTAGAAAACCTCTGTTATGCAATTCCTTTGTTATTCTGCGATAACCATATCTTCCTTTGTTTTCTGTGTAAATGCTTGATATTTCTTCTTTAATTTCAAAGTATTTGTCTTCATCATTTCTGTGCTTAACATAGTAGTAATACGTGCTTCGAGGGATTCCGGCTATTTCTATCAATAATGATATTTTAAATTCATGCCTCAGCTCCCAAATTATTTTCGCTTTTTCTCTTGCCGTACCCTCTCGGCAACCAAGGCATTCAATTTTTTTAAGTATGCATTCTCCGCTCTTAATCGTTGTACTTCCGCCAATAAATCTTCTTCAACTTCTTTTGGAAGTTTTCTTGGACGACCTGTGTTTTTTCTTCCTCTGCGTTCAATGTACAAGCCTTCAGGTCCTTCTTCAAGATAGATGCGTTCCCATAACAGGACTCTTGTATGATCACTTATTTCAAATTGTCTTGCTGTTTCTCTGAAACTTAGCTTCTCCTTGTGCATTGTTTCTATTACTTTTTGTTTGAATTCTCCTGTATATCTCTTGTTCGGTATTCCTTTTGGCATAAAAAATCACCCCTCCTGTTAAACATTATATCACAATGTCTAACATTTGGGGTGCATTTCACCTCTTTCGAAGTGGGGAGTAATTTTGTTTACCGGTTATTACTTACCGTGAAACTTATTTGAAGATACTGAAAATCTTATTGAAGAAGTCTTTAATCTTCTGGATAAGTCTCTGGAACCAGTTGAGTGACTGTTCGCCTTCTTCAACTGCATTATCGAAGTCTTCTTCCGGACCGACTGTATCATTCCATACGCCTGTAAGATCCTGCATGATCTTAGCAATGCTTGCATATGAGCATGTACCGCTACCGATCTGACCGAAGAGATCCTTGAAGATCTGCTGTACTTCTGCTACGCCGCCCATAAGTGATGCGTCAATAACGATTGCAAGACCGAGTGCGGAGAAGAGACCGCTAACTATAATGTCGGGAGCACCGTAGATCTGAGCTGTAAGGAAGAGTCTGTTGATGCCGTATTCAACAGCCTGTCTTGCACCTGACTGGAGATTGAAGGTTCTTGCAATCCAATCTACGAGTGCCTTCTGGTTGTCAGGATCCTCGAAGAGTTCGAAGAGCCATGTGAATACAAGTGTAATTGTGTCGCCCTTATCAGCTACGATGAATGTCTGAGATGTCTTATTAGCTCTGTTGTTATAAGGTGACTCAGGATATGTCTTGATGTACTTATCAAGGTCAGCCTGATCCTTAATGCGCTGTGCATTTACAAAGGAGTTAGCAGCCTGTGAACGTGAAGTTGAAATTTCAACGATGTCTGCTGCGCCCTGCTGTGCAAGCTTCATCCAATCAATATCGGGAAGGTGTAAACCAAGCTTCTCACCAAGGAGATTGATGGG
>CALCHE010000167.1 GCA_937901145.1 uncultured Clostridia bacterium | reverse complement strand
TTACCAATTCTTCTAAAAGAATATTAACTGCATCCTTATGACTTTTAATATCTGCCTCTTTTTGAATCTTATCTTCACCTACACGAATACTGTAGCAACTTCCTTCTAGACCAATTCGTTCAAACATTCCTTTCATTAATAATTTTTCTTCAGGCATTTCATATACTCTAAATTTTAATGATGAACTACCTGCATTTACTGATAATAATTTCATAGTATCTCTCCTTTATCATATTATATCCTCTTTAGGTTAAGAATACAATAATTTTGTAAAAAATAAAAAGGTACATAGTACCTTATATCCATATCATATATGCTAAGAAAGCAATAAAGATTCCTATAACGATAAATCCATTTACTTTTTCAAAGTTACTTGATTTATATTTAACACCTACTGCAATTGATGTTAAAACACCTCCAATTAACCCTCCAATATGAGCCCAGTTATCTATTCCTGTACCTAGGAACCCTATTAATAAATTCAATACAATGAAAATTCGATAAACATGTTTTTCAAACCGTGTAAAATTGAAACGGCATTTTATTAATTTTATAATGACAAGTGCAGCAAAGAAAATGGAGACGGCAGAGGTTATCTGCGCAAGTCTGAAGGAAGAAATAACAATATTGTTTATTACATAATCGGGATATTTTGACAAACTTAATAGAGAAAGAGAAGCATTGTTAATAAGGATAATCAGGCAATACAATAAAAACCTTATGTTATTATAAAATTTCATATTCATATAATCATTCCTGACATAAGTTAAATATTAGAAATACACAGAGTAAACTAATTTCAAATAATCATTTTTATTAATTAATAATATAGCGGAATATCCGCTAAAAGTCAATAGCGTATTATCCGCTAAAATATAATTTTAAGCACAATAATAATTACGGGGTGATTTTTGTGCTGTATAAAAGAATAAGAGATTTACGTGAAGATAAGGATCTTTCACAGAGAGAAATGGGTGAAATTCTTTCCTGCAGTCAAAGAGTATACAGTAACTATGAACGGGGCGAACTTGATATTCCCACAGAAATTCTCATAAAATTAGCCGACTTTCATAATGTAAGCACAGATTACCTCCTTAACCGCACAGATAAAACCGAGCCTTACGGTTAATCGACCTAAAACAAAACTCCCGACTTTTACATCGGGAGTTAAATTTATCCGGATAAAACAGTCGTAGGGAATGGTCTTGACCATTCCGCTTTTTGATTACACTGTTAAATATTTACATCGGAACGGTCAAGACCGTTCCCTACATATTTTCTCCACCAGTTCATCCGTATCCTTGAGATTAATCCTTTTCGAGCAGATAGAGGTTCTGTATTCCTTGCCGTTTGCGGTCTTTTCCTCGGCTCTGTATTTGCCGTAGCTACAGGTAACCACCGTACCGTCATCGAGTACCACATTTCCGCAGTAGCCTGTGTCAGCGTTGGCATAATATTCGAGTTCAGTCTGTCCCTCGTCATAAATGTGAGCTATCTTTATCCTGTACTGTCCCTCGGTGCCCTTTTTAAGGTCTTCATAGGTGCCCACCCAGGCAACGAGACCCTCACTTATCCAGCCGCGCTTTTTATCAGTGGCATTTTTGGCGTGTTCCTTCGCCTTAACTCCTCTTTCGATGGAGCGGAAGGTGATGAAAAGTCTGCCGTCGGGTGTGTAGTCTGCCTTGTGTCTTTCACCATTAAGAGCGGCGGGAGCTTCTACAGGCGTACTCCAGGTTTTGCCCTCATCGGATGAGAAGGAAATCATCGAGTTTATCTTTTTCGACTGACTGCGGGCGATAAGACATAGCTCATCACCCTGACCCATATCCGAGCGGATTACTTCTATCTCGCACATCTGAGCCTTCTTTTCCGTTTCGCGATGTGGGGCAAGATACTTTTCAGGCTTACTCCACTGCATATTACCGTTCACATCAAAGGTGAGAATGGTTTTATAGTTATAAAAATCTCTGTCGTGGAAAAATCCCATCCATTTATCGACGAACTTTCCGTTTTCCTTTAGTCTGGTCAGACTCGCCATAGCCACGATGGGTATTATACCGTTTCCGCTGTCATTACCGTAAAATCGCTGAAACTCCGTCCAAGTCTTGCCTTCATCTGATGAGACCGAACATTCAAATCCGCCGGGAGTACTCATATTAGGCCATTTGGAATTGGCAGAGATAAGGATAAGCTTATCGGGTGTGCCGTCACTGAACTGAAGACGGTAAACTGTAGGAGTTTCGAGAGAATTAACCCAGCTCTCGGGGGTATTTTCTACTGTGCTGTCCCAGCTTACACCGCCATTGGTGCTTATCCTGTTTAAAACAGCGCCCTTACCGTGACCGGCAGGATAGACGGTAAGTATGTTACCGTCCTTAAGAAGCACGCTGTCGGGATGCGCCATATAGTCGCGGGAATTATCCACAGTAGTAAGCGTGTAAAGATATTCGTATTTGCTTCCTTTAAGCTTTTCGGGAAGAGTGCTCAGATCAAGCTCGGGAATAGTGTAGTCACTCCCCTTAAACTTATCACCCATAAACAGAACAGCTATACTGTCTGTAACACGTTCAATTCTTTTAAGTATTTTCATATTTACTCTCCTCTAATCTTCCTCGCAGGAATTATCTCACAAAAACACTCAAAAGTCAAATAAGATAACTTAAGAAAGTCTTAATAATCTTTGATTCTAAATGAATTGACTATGTTTTTTTCTTATGGTAAAATATTTATTTACAGTACAGTTTTACAAATAATCCCATCAAGAGGTATATATAATGAAAAAGCTTTATTTTCTACTCACCTTTATTCTGTTCTTCACGCTGTCGACAGCTTTCGTCTCACAGGCTCAGGAGCTGACAGAAACCACCGTACCGACAGTTACGACCCCTGCACCCGTCACACCGGCTGCACCGACAGGTCTTGCCTACGCCTCAGCCACAGAAACGAGCATAACCCTTAAATGGAATGCATCAGAGGGTGCTGACAGCTACACCGTCTACTACGCAGTTTCAGGTCAGGACGGTTACACCTTGGCCGGCACAGTGAAGACAAACAGCATCACCGTAACAAACCTCAGCGGTAACACCCTCTACAAATTTAAAATATATGCTCTTTCTGGTGGAAACCGTTCGGAAAGAAGCGATATCAAAAAGCTTTATACCGCACCTCCGAGACCCGAAAAGCCTGTCTTCGTGTCAAGAGACGGAGCGAGTGTTACCCTTAAATGGAACAAGGCAGGCAATGCAAACCGCTATGAAATTTATGTTTCATCTGCAAAGGACGGCAAATACAAAAAGGTAGAAACTATAAAGAAAACCACCTACACCTATGAAAAGAAGACGCCCGAAAAGGCATACTTTTTCAAGGTAGTTCCCGTTATCGAAACCAGAGAGCAGTATACGGCAGGCAAGGCATCACCCATAAAGAAAACCTACATCGGCAAAATTTCCATCGAGCTTCCCGAGGTTATCAGAAAGGGCGAATACCCCGAAATCACTGTCCCCTACTATGACTCAAAGGTAAAATGGAAATCCTCGAATAAGTCAGTCATAAAATACAGAGACGGCAGACTTTATGCAGTAGGCACCGGCACTACAAAGCTTACCGCCACATACAAAAAGAAATACAAAAGAACTGTAACGGTAAAGGTTATCTCACCCACCGTAAGCACAATGTCCGCCGTTTATAATGTAACTGACAAAGAATATATTTATCATAACCGTCTCAATGAGCGTTGCTATCCCGCCAGCATCACCAAGCTCGTAACTGCTCTGGTAGCACTCAAATATATGGACGAAAACGACACCATCGTAGTGGGAAACGAGCTTAACATGGTAGAAGCATACTCCAGCCGCTGCGACATCAGACGCGGCGAAAAGTATAAGCTCAAGGATCTGC
Source organism: uncultured Clostridia bacterium (assembly GCA_937901145.1). Taxonomy (GTDB): domain Bacteria; phylum Bacillota; class Clostridia; order Oscillospirales; family Acutalibacteraceae; genus UBA6857. The sequence continues at coordinate 13,901 of CALCHE010000167.1, read as the reverse complement.
TTTACGGTCTTCTCCTTCCTTCAGGCGGTGACGCGGCATACACCATCGCCGTTAACTGTGCCCGTAAGGTTACAGGGAACAAGAATATGGGTTATGTGGCGGCGAAAAACTACTTCGTAAAGCTGATGAACAAATATATCGATGACATCGGCGGTACAGGCTCACATTTCGTGAACCCCCACGGCTACCCTGTAAGCGGCCACTACTCCACCGTACACGACCTGGTTCTCGTAGCAAACAGAGTTCTGAAAAACAAAACCCTCAAAAAAGTCACCTCTACCCCTTACAAGTATGTAACGGCTCTCACAGGACAGGGACACTCCTGGGGTACGACGAACTCACTCATCGCATCCTACGCCTACTACCATTCGCCCTACGCCATCGGTATGAAGACAGGTACGGTACACGATGAATACACGGGAATCATCGGAGCCTTTAAAAAGGACAAGAAAACCTATATAACGGTAGTTATCGGCTGTGAAAGCTATAATGCGAGATATGAAGCTACACACAGGCTCATAAGAACATATCTGTAAATGAAGCAAATATTAAAGGGAACGGTTCGAACCGTTCCCTTTTTGTTATATTTTAATAGTGTCTTATGCCACAGACACAGATGTCAGAAATTCCGAATACTCTGCCTACCAGATTTGTTTTTAAGGTAATGTCAATTATCTTGAAAAGTCTGTAGATAAAAGCACCGATTCCCTTAGCGTGGCAGATGCATATACAGTCTTTATCTGCGATAAACTCTTTACAGTGTTCACAGTAACCGTCGAGATTTTCATCCTTATGGTTATTTGCGATAAGCTCTTTCGTTTCGTAGTAATCGCATCTGGAGCTGTCTGCTCTTTCTTCACCGTTTACAGTACAGGTTGCTTCCTTCGTAACTACGAACTCACCCATAGCGTGACCGAGAGCAGAGCCTTCATCTGTTACAGTGTTACTGTTTCCGCAGCCGTAATCACAGTATGCAGTTTTTGTGCCGTCTAATGTACAGGTAGCATTTCAAACCGTCTTGCAGTTTTTTATGCAATATTTTATTCCGTTCACATCAGAACGCATAATTATAATCCGCAGTAATCACAGATAATCTTTGCTGCATCGCCTCTTTTAACTGCTCCGAAAACTACTCCGGAAAACATATTCCTGACAGCGAAAATCAAAAATCTTACTTTATAGAATAAGTCGGTTTTACCCTGAATATCAGAAAATTTATTAAGTGAGAAAATCAGATCGAAATAACCGACATCTGAATCAGCCTCTTTTGTTATAACACCGTTTTCTTTTGCCCAAGCAAAAGCTTCATCCTGTACCTGACCGTCAATCCTGCAGAGCGTGTCTGCTAACTGTCCGGCATTCAATTTCTGTTCAACACCAAATTCTGTAGCTGAAATACCATCCATATAACCGTTTCTGGACATAAAGTAAACTGCATCGTAATACTTTGAGCCTTGAGCAGCATCGGTATAGCAGTATCTTACATCAGGAAGAGCGTCAAGAATCCTCTCTGCAATAAGTGTATAGCCATCCGGTGTGGGATGAGTAAGCTTACAGGGCACTCCCTTTGTCGAAACAAAGGTGTATCCGTACTTTTCGGCACCTTCAATCTGCGGTTTATTACCTACCTCTGCAACTGCTCTTCCGATATTATTCAGTATACCTGTTTCATCTTCTCCTCCCGGCAGTATTACACCGTAGTTAAGACCACCGATAACATACAGCTCCGCATCTTCATTATAAAAGTATATATCCTCAATAACCTTGTTCCAATTCTCATAATAACGCTTAAGAGCTTCAGCAAAAGCCTCAGGAAGAATCTGAACAAGATCAGGTACAACATCAATAACACTTGCAATATCAAAAATCGTTTCAAGGGTGTCCTCGTTAATACCGGTTTCTCTTATCAGCTCATTAATCTGAGCAGCAAGCTCCTTATGAACAGCAAGGCCACTTTCATCCATTTTTTCCAAAACGACCCATACAAGATAGGTCAGATAATCATTACCACCGATACCGACTGTAATAAGGTCGGCTTCTCTTATGGCGTTACGGTATTCTTCCTTGAAGCCTTCTCTCTTCCAATCATAACCGATGCCATAGAACATATAATCATCCATCGGATAGTCATCCTCGAGAAGATAACGCATTTCTACAGTTCTTACTGCAGGACAGGCCATAGAATTAAGCTTTATCCCGAGAGCCTTTGCCACCTTGGCCCCATAGCCGTTTTCCTTATATTTGAACTGACAGCTCGTAGAATTTTTTTCAACATCATCATAGCCTGACGCCACGCTGTCGCCCAAAAGAGTGTATACCTTATAATCACGATATTTCTTTCCCCCTGTGGCAGAAGCACAAAAAGCAAGACTACAGAAAATGATAGTGATTACAAGAATAACAGAGATAATTTTTTTCATAACATAATCCTTTCCTAAAAAAATTTTTAATTTTCTAAATAATTATAGCATAACTAATTTTAAAAAAGCAAGATATTTAAGCACTCTGATGTTATAAAGCCTCCATTTATGATTTCATCACCTGTTAAAATCTGTACGGATATTATTTATACGAAAAAACAGCACCCATAATGAGTGCTGTTTCGGTTATATAGAAATATTATTTTGAAACCTCGGGTTATACCTTATTCGACGAGGTGTTTTTTGAGGTATTTTTGATAGGTTTTATGGGTGAAAATAAGCAAAAACGGTACTTATCGTTCCCCTGTGTATTCTACTGTTGTAAAGTTTCGGGGTGTGGGTGGAAATTTAATATCGCTACAGTTTCAACAGCCATCGGGTAATTCCGGTGGATGTTGAACTAAAACTTTACAAGTTTACTTGGTTAGCTAAACTCTAAACACACTTGGGAATGATAAACGCTTATTATATGTGCATTTTCACCCATAAAACCCACCCAAAACACGGCAAAAAACACCCAATACAATAAGGCAACAACCCCAGGCTATAATGACTGCCCATGTGCAGTTGCTATTGAAGAGGCAAGCAAGTAAGCCACTTTCGGCACTTTGCTTGTAAATTTCAAATTTAATCATTGATAAAAACTTAGACACATCATTTGACGGTTTTACGTTATGATGTGTCTAATGTTTTTTGGGGGAAAATATCAAGTAAAGTTTGTGAAAACTGTGTTCTTCTGGAGCAGGCGCATGACAAGATATGCCTTCATTTTCTGATTGTCCTGTCTGCCTCTTTTTCGCTTTTCTTCTTCATCAAGAATATCCATGGTATCACCTTCCTGTGTCTGTTGGAATGATTATAGCATAGAAAACCAAAAGATGAAAGTGAGATTATAGCATTTTATGAAATACTTGAATAATGAACTCTTATTTGTTATAATCTTAAAAAAATAGAATTTGGGAAGTGTTAGTATGTTTTGCGTAAATTGTGGAAAGTCGTTAAATAATGATTTTAAGTTCTGTCCTTATTGTGGAACCAATATTTCTACAGGAGTCCTATCAGGTGCTCATGACAATGATTTCGAGATTGTTGCAGGAACATTGGTTAAATATAAAGGTTCTAGTCCAGATGTTGTTATCCCGAACAATGTTGTGCAAATTGGAGACAAAGCTTTTTATAATATGAGTGCTTTGAAATCTGTGATTATACCAAGCAGTGTGAAAACAATTGGTACTGATGCGTTTATGTTGTGTTATTCATTATCATCTGTAACATTTTCGAGTGGTATAAATATTATAAGCAATGATGCTTTTCGTGATTGTCATTCCTTAAAATCAATCATACTCCCTGATAGTATTAATTCCATTTATTCAGGTGCTTTTTCAGGGTGTACTTCGCTTACAAAAATTAAACTTCCTTCAAAATTGCAAAGCTTATCTCCTCGAACATTCGCGGGTTGTATAAGCTTGAAAGAAATTGAAATTCCAAACAGTGTTTTGAAAATTGAATTGGATAGAGATTTTAATAGCGGTGGAGTTTGGTACAATGATTGTAAATCTAGTTGTTTTTATGGATGCAAAAATCTTAGAAAAATCACATATCCTGCTCGCTTTTCACCAGAAAACTTTTATGATACACCAGTGTATGAAGAATGGCGAGAAAAAGAGTTGAGGGAACATCGCATTGCAAATGGAAGATGTCCTGAATGTGGAGAGAAGTTGTCAATATTTGGAAAATGTAAAAACAGATGCCATTAATTATGATACATTTTTTTCGCTCGCTTAATCTAAGTTACAGTAATGAAATCTCTCAAACTAATAATTTCAATGCAACAACTAAACTTTGGATTCAAGAAAATAATCTGGTTTTTAAAGAGTATGTTTTATATAATAAAACAACGATAAAAAATATCATGACATTGTTGGTTTTAAGTTTAAAACTGCGACACAAAGATTTTCCAGAGATAAACCTTCCTATATCAATTATAATTAAATATTTTTATGTTAAGGGTTATTTAATGCCGTTTTGTGTGGGAACGTCTATCTCAGAGTTTCTAAAGAGCAACACTAATACAGATGAGACTAAACTTTTTGCATTAATAGAATTGGTAAAAGTCATAGAAAAATTGCCGAGCCATATTTTTATAGGAGATTTACACGGAAGAAATGTTATTGTAGAACCTAAAGGTAATATTCATATAATTGATATTGATGGCTTTAGTGTTTACTTTAATAAGATTAGTTGTCCGATAAGTAGTATGTATCCATATGATTTTCTTGATTGCAAAAAATACAGATGTAAAAACAAAAAAATTAAAATAAGTAAAGATAGTGATATATTTTGTTTTTTCGTTTTATTTTTACAATGGTTAATGGATGTCGAAAATCCTTTTCAATATACACAAGAAGAAATAAACAAATATTTAAACTACTTGAATCGTGTAAAATTTCCGAAAGATATTATCTGTATGGTTCGGAAATTATTTACAAACGAGAGTAATTATTTGAACGCGGATGCTTTTTATCAAATAGACTTAAATGAAATCAAGCGATACAGATATAAAACTTTTGCTTTAGAAAATATATAAATTATTATTTGTCACTTTCTAAAAGCCCAACATATTTATACGCCGTGGTTCTACTCAGACCACAAACTCTCGCAAATTCTGAAAGGTTCAGACTGCCCGATTTGAATGAAGGGTAATGCCTGTCAAAAATGAAAGGACAGTGTTATTATTTTTTAAAAAGAAAACTGTTAAAGTGTATTTTTTGATACGTTCATATTCTCAGAAACAGAAACGGAGAGTTTTTATACTCTCCGTTTTTCATTTTATTCAACAATATAAAAATTGCTCTGTACGGTATTGCTTAATTCTGTTCCGTCGCCGATCTTCATTCCCTCGGGGACGGTGTATTCCTCTGTTTCACCGCTACAGGTCAAAGAAGAAGGATCAAAATTCATCATACCTCCTGCCTGCGGCATAAAGCCCTCTGGCTTCTCTCCGTTCTGAAAGTCCGGTCTTGAGCCGTCTGTGCCTTCGGGTCTTTCTCCCTCAGGGAAATCAGGCCTTTCACCATTCTTGAAGCTTTCAGGATCGAAGCCTTCAGGCATCTCTCCTTCAAAATCTTCAGGATTGAAGTTTTCGGGCATTTCGTCTTTGTTGAAGCTTCCGAAGTCACCATTCGGTCTTTCACCACCGAACATACTGTCAGTATCAGCTAAATTCAATGTGACCTTATTTCCGTCAATAGCTTCGATTTTACCCATAACAATATTCATATTAAGCTTGTCTCTGCCACCGTTTTTATCATTCTTGCCCGAGCAGCCGTAAAAGCTTAATGCACAGGCTATGCAGAGAACTGATATACAGATTATTTTTTTCATTGTTTTATCCTCCTTGTCATCTGCCGGGGCGTCGCATTCCGCCACCCATCCCACCGAAGCCACTCATAAAGTTGAATCCTCCTGTGTCCTCGACCGACTGATATTCATCATAATAGGAATAATAGTATTCCTGCCCCTCGTAAAGTCCGGAAAGTATCTCCGCTTTTTCGCCGTCAGAAGCACCTACGGTTACTGTAACAGGCTTTTCGAGAGTTTCTTCACCTTTATTGTATTTTGTATAAATCACCGTCTCATTTCCCATATCACAGAGAGCTTCCACCGAAACAGTAAGAACATCCGTGTGCGAGGAAAGAACTATCTTAGCCGTGGCATTCATACCCTCAAGCATATTTTCCGCTCTGTCCATAGTAATCTCTACAGCGAATTTACTGTTACCGCCGGAGTTTTCACCGCTTGTTCCGATATTTGTAACAGTACCCTCAAAGGCTTCGCCCATAAATGCATCCAGAGTGATTTCGGCAGTCATACCAATTTCTATCAGTGATAAATCAAGCTCGTCAACAGTGACGGAAAGTGTCATGCTGTCCTGAGGGGTGACCGTAACAGCAGTTACGCCTTCAAGATCAAAGAGTTCAAACTGATTTTCGCTTTGCGTCATTCCTGACTGTATGCCCGATAGATTTCCGAAGGATCCGCCACTGAATGAGCCTCCCGAAAAACTTCCATCCGGAATCTGACTCTGACCTGACTGCTGTTCCGAAGGCATCGTAATATCACCTGAAGACATTGTTATATCACCCGATGGCATAGTCACATTTCCTGAAGGCATAGTAACATTACCTGAGGGAACTGTAACATCGCCTGAAGGATTTGACATATCGCCTGAGGGTGCCGAAATGTCACCTGAAGGTCTTGACATATCACCTGAAGGTTTTGTCATATCACCTGAGGGCTCAGTAACATCAGGTGACGGTGCAGTCGGTTGAGTAGTATTCGGTGCTGTAGCTGACGGTTCGGTAACAGGAGTCTGTGTGTTGGGTTCGGGAACAGTTCCTTTGATTACACGGACAGCCCACACGATATCGGATGTATCTGTGCCTGCGAAAAGAAGAATATCTCCTGACTTTATTTCGTCTGTGCCTATCTGCTTCCAACCGTTTCCGTAAAGCTCATAAACAGGTACTGTAGGATTGAAATTACCGTTCTCTGTCATCTTTTCCTCGGTAAAATCAACCTCTAAAAGATTTTTATAGTCGGTTACTGTCTGATTTTCAGCGTTAAGATTTACATTCCACACACCGTCATTTACAGAAACTATCTTGCCGATATAGTTATTGTATACTGTCTCATCGTTTCCGTCGGGAGAATTAGCTAAAAGCTCTACCGATACTCCTTCTGTGTTCGAAAGCAGGAGTGTGCTTTCCTTATCTATTCCCGAAACAATTCCGTCAATGGGAGACTTTACAGTGCCACTCTGATATATTTCAAAGAGTGAAAGCATCAGCTCCTCATAGTCTCTGTGCTGTGAGGCGAGGTTATCATATTTGGCTGTACTGCTCACGTTTTTCAGTGTAAAAAGAATCTCACCTGAGGAAACCTTTTCTTTTTTACTTATCTTTACAGAGGAAACCGTACCTGAATAAGCTGTCGCATTCCAGCGGCTGTTTATCTGTATTTTTCCGCTTCCTATTTCGGCTCCGTCTTTTTTGATGACAGTTACCTTAGTGCCCTCGGTGTAATTTTCATCCTCAAAGGTAATCTTAGCCACGCCATTGAGGTAGGTTTTCACCTGTCCGCTTACTGTAGATTTATCCTTAAATACAACCTTTACATTTTCACCTGCAGAGATTTTCTCGTCAGTTTCGATTTCTACTGACATCAGACCGTCGAGAGAAACCACGGCAAGAGCACCCTTTTTCAGCATAACACTCTGAACATCGTCACCCGATTCGGCATAAACTGCCTTTACAGTACCTGCTTTCTGTGCCGTTACCTTATCTGTGGAGCTTTCGCCCTTTGCATCCTCCATTTCTTCTCTCAAATAATCCATAGTTTCCTGTATATCGCTTATGGCCTGCATAAGTGTAACACGGTCAATTTCAGCAAGGTCATCGCCCTTTTTCACTCTGTCACCGTTTGAAACGAGAAATCCCTTGATTTTAACAGTGGAAGGAATATTAATTTTTTCTCCGTCCTGCTGTGAGAGGGTGCCTGCACCGATTAAAAGCGAGCTTATCTCTCCCTTTTCTGCAGTACCTGAAAGTATACTTGCTTTTATACCGTCATTATTTCTTTTCGATGCAGCCATAGGAAGAACAGCCAGAAGAATAACCATCACAATTGAAACGCAGACTGCTACAACCTTTTTCTTAGGGTATTTTCTGATAAAATTCATAATCATTTTCATAATGCCTTAACCTCCGTAATGAAGTGCATCAATGGGCTTCATTTTAGCCGCCTTATTTGCGGGATAAAGACCGAAGAGAACACCGATAACAAAGCAGAATAAGACCGCAATAAGCACTACTCCGAGGTCAAGGGTAAACTTCATTCCCATACTTGACACTATGGTGGTAACTATCTGCAATATAGCCCATGACATAAATATACCGATAGCACAGCCCAGCATACAGATTACAACTGCTTCCATAAGGAACTGCATAAGAATATTTTTTCTGTTGGCTCCGATAGCCTTTCTGATGCCGATTTCACGGGTTCTTTCCGTAACGGTAACGAGCATGATGTTCATAATGCCGATACCGCCGACAATAAGAGAAATTGCCGCAATACCGCCCAGAAGAATAGTGAGAATAGAGGTAATATCCTCCATAGTATCCTCCAGTATATCCTGGGAGGATACGGAGAATGCCTCATCGTCCTGTTCGAAACGTTCAGTAAGAAGAGCAGTTATGGCTTCTTCAGCTTCTGCTATTGTGCCGTCCTTTTCTGCACCTACATAAAAAGAGGTGATTTCAGAGCTTACCGTGTCTGAAAGTCTGATAAGAGAGGTGTAGGGCACATAAGCTACCATAGTACCCGATGAGAATACTGAGGTAAGAGAGCTTTCGTTATCTGTCACTACTCCGACAACGGTATATTTCGTACCGTTGAGTGATACGGTGTCACCTACACAGTCGGCATATCCGATAAGCTCCTCGGCACAGGTCTCATTGATAACACATACATAGGTGTTATTGTCAACGTCGGTATTTTTCAGAAATCTGCCCATAGCAAGCTGCAGACCCTGAATGTCATAGTAAAGGGGAGTAGTACCGTAAACCGTAACATCACCGTTGTCGTTTTTGCCTTTACCTGTTACGGAGTCCTGAGCATAGGGAGCGATGACCGAGAGATTTTCTTCTGCTTCTGTCCATTCATTTATGGTATTAAGCGTGATGGGCAAGCCCTTATCATCGGAAACGGTTACGGTAATCATATTACTGCCCAGACCCGATACTGTATCGGTAACGGAGCTTGTAGCACCGTCAACAAGGCTGACAAGAACGACGAGAGCCATAACACCGATGATGATACCGAGCATGGTAAGTACGGCACGAAGCTTATTGGAGCTTATGCTTCTTATAGCCATTTTAAATGACATCATCATAATTCCACCTCCGTAACCTTACCGTCTAAAATGTGTATGCTTCTCGGAGCCTGCTTTGCCACATCGTTATCGTGAGTGATGAGAACGATAGTGTTGCCCTGACTGTGAAGCTCGTGAAACATTTCCATTATTTCCTTACTTGTATTTGAGTCAAGATTACCTGTAGGCTCGTCGGCAAGGATGAGAGATGGCCTTGTTACCAGTGCTCTTGCTATAGCAACTCTCTGCTGCTGACCACCGGAAAGCTCCGTAGGAAGATGCTTTGCTCTGTTGATAAGACCTACTTTTTCAAGTGCTTCTTTTACTCTTTGCTGCCTTTCAGCTTTGGGTACTCCCTGGTAAATGAGAGGAAGCTCCACATTTTCTTCGGCGTTAAGCTTTGCAATAAGATTGAAATTCTGAAAAACGAAACCGATTTTCTCATTTCTTACCTTTGCAAGGTCATTTTCACTGTAGGATTCGATGGGCATACCGTCGAGCTGATAGGTGCCCGCATCAGCGATATCAAGACAGCCGATAATATTCATCAGTGTGGACTTACCGCTGCCTGAGGGGCCGATAATACTTACAAATTCTTTGGGCTTTATGTGGAGTGAGGCGTGGTCGAGAGCTCTTACCCTTTCATCACCCACCTGATAGAATTTGCATACTTCATCAAGTATAATCATTCTGCGTCACCCCTCTTAACCGCCAAAGCCGGGGAAATTACCGCCTGAGGGCATCTGGGGTCTCTCGCCCCTGCTGCCACCGCCTGAGCCACCGAAGTCGGGCATATTACCGCCACCGAAGTCGGGCATAGAGCCGCCGCCCATACCGCCGAACATATTTGCAAACATATTATTTGACTGACTTTCCGTATAGTAAACGGTGTCGCCCTCATTGAGACCTGATTTGATTTCTACATAGTTATTGTTTGAAATACCTGCTTCAACTTCTGTTCTGCCGCCGTATTCCTTTGTCTTTTCATCGTACTGAGTATATACATAGGAGCTGCTGCTTGTCTGCTTGAGTGCCTCTACGGGAATGAGAAGAGCATCTTCAACACCCTCGATTTTTACATCAACGCTCGCTGACATACCTGTAAGCATTCCTTCAGCCTTATCAAATGTGACAGTAGCAGAATACTGAGTCACACCCGAAGAGGTTTCAGCAGTTTTATTGATTTCCGTAACCTTACCCGTGAAGGTATCCTCGCTTACGGAGCTTACGGTTATATCAGCCTCCTGACCGAACTCAAGAGAAAGAATGTCGGTTTCGTCCACGCCGATAGTGACGCTCATGCTTTTGCCGGGATAAAGGCTTAAAAGAGAAATGTCCTCATCCTGAACCGTTTCACTTTCGGAATAGGTGACAGCACTGATGAGACCGTCAAAGGGTGCTGTAACGGCTCCGTTCTGACGGATTCTGAGAAGAGCTACAAGATCCTCTTCCTTTTCTTTTCTTTCTCGGAGAAGACCTTCATAATCTGCACTGTACTGTGTATCGGTAAGAGTGAAAACAGTCGTAGATGCACTTACCTTTGAGTTAAGAGATACTTTAACGGCACTTATCTTACCGGCGATACCTGTAACTGAAAGGGGATTGTGAATGTAAAGCTTTCCGTTGCCGAGTTCTTTTCCGTCAGAACCGAGAACTGTAACCTTTTCATTATACTTAGGACCGTTATCGGTAACGAGAACGGTAACGGTCTTACCCGAAACAGTTTCAACAGTACCGTCAATCTTGGTTCCGTCAGCTCGTTTCACCTTAACGCTGTCACCTGCAGAAAGCTTTTCCGCTTCGATGTCGACAGCCATATATCCGTCCAGGGAAATAAGAGCAAGAGTACCCTTCTCAGCCATCACATCGGCTACCTTGTCACCCTTTTCGGCAAAGATTTTCTTCACTCTGCCCGATACACCTGCTTTTACATAGGAAGAAACAGTGTCGCCCTCAGCATCAGCAATTTCATCGTCTATTTCATCGATTTCCGCCTGTACGGACGTGAGTGTGCTGCTGACAGAAGTCATATTTACCTTTGCCAGAAGGTCACCTTTTTTCACTTCTTTACCGGCTTTGACGGATACTTCTTCGATTTCTACACCGTAGGGAACAGCGATTTCTTCCACATCTACTGCGGCAAGAGTGCCCGAGCCTGAAACTACAGTGCTTATGGTACCTCGTGTTACCTGTGCGGACTGTACCTCTCCTTCAGAGGAAGCAAACCGTGATTTTACCTGTCTCTGAAGAATGAGAACGCCCATAACGAGACTTACCGCCAGCACCGTCACAACGATGATAACCGTTCTGATAATTTTCTTTTTGCGTCTTTTCTTTTTCTCTTCCATAGCTTCAAAAAGCTCGTCGCCCTTTGAAACGGGATTCATATTATCCATAGAAAAAACTCCTTTGCAATAAATTTGACGTCAGTATAAAAAATCAACCTCAACAAAGTCTCAACTCTAATTTAAAGAAAGTTAAATTAACAATTCGTTCATATTTAAAACGTATAAAAACAGTTGAGGTTCCGTTGAGCTTAAATAAGTATAATTAACTTAATTTAAGCTTGAAGCTTTAAACTTTCTCAGAGGTGAAATTATGTATCATATTATGGTTGTAGAGGACGATAAAGAGCTGCGGGATTTATTCTGCTGTGTTCTTTCAGATAACGGATATACCCCTTTTCCTGCCTGTAACGGATTCGAAGCCTTCTGTATTATAGAAAGCACTCGTATTGACCTGGTTATTTCTGATTTAATGATGCCCGAAATGGACGGTTATGATTTAATACAGACCCTGAGAAAAACCGACCACAATATGCCCGTGCTTATCATTACCGCCAAAGATACTGCCGAAGACAAAAGAAGAGGCTTTCAGGCAGGCACCGATGACTATATGGTAAAGCCGATAGACGTCAATGAAATGATATGGCGTGTGGAGGCACTTTTAAGAAGAGGTCAGATTTTTTCCCTGCACAGAGCAAAGCTGGGCGAAACAGTATTTGATGCAGACAATTACACGGTAATAAACGGTAACGCGGAGATTCTTCTTCCTCAGAAGGAATTTCAGCTCATATATAAGTTAGTCACCTACCCCGGCAGAATATTCACCCGCAGGCAGATTATGGATGATGTGTGGGGCTTTGACAGTGATGCCGATGAGCACACCCTGGAGGTTCACATAAGCAGACTCCGTGAAAAGTTCAAAGGAAACGAGGATTTCGAAATCGTTACGGTAAGAGGTCTCGGCTACAAGGTGGTGAAAAAATAATGAACAAACGCTCTTTAAAAATGGCTGTAATCTTTTCATTGCTGATTTTCGCTGTTCTCTCCATCACTTCTTTTCTTTCTATGGTAATGACCGCACGATTCTTTCGTCCGGGTATGCTCCGTCCCGGCATCGGTCCGGGACATTTCAGTTTTCCGATGATTACCAGTGTTCTGGCAGGGTGTATAATCTCCTATCTTGTCACCCGTCGACCGATAAAAACCGCAGAAGAAATAAGTAAAGCGACAAAGGCAGTCGCAAAAGGTGATTTCAGTATAAGGCTTGACGAAAAATCTTCTGTTTCCGAATTCCGTGAAATGTCAAACAATTTCAATATAATGGTAAGAGAGCTCGAAAGCACGGAAATGCTCAGAAAAGACTTTATCGAAAATGTTTCTCACGAATTCAAAACACCTCTTTCTGCAATAGAGGGCTACAGCACACTGCTGCAGAGAAAAGATCTGAGCGAAGAAAAGAAAGAAGAATATATAAAAAAGATACTTCTCAGTACCCGCAGACTGAATTCTCTGACGGGAAATATACTTTTGCTTTCACGTCTGGAAAATCAGGAAGTGGAAATCAGTAAAAAGGATTACTTTCTCGATGAACAGATAAGAGAAAGCATCCTTCTTTTAGAAGAAAGATGGTCTGAGAAAAACATTGATCTTGACATACAGCTTTGTCCCTGCAGATACCACGGAAGTGAAGAGCTGCTTTCTCACGTGTGGCAGAACATAATCGGAAATGCTATAAAGTTCGTCCCCGAAAACGGAGCCGTGGCAATAAAGCTTTTTTATCATCAGAATGATATTATCGTTATGATAAGCGATAGCGGTCCCGGTATGAATGAGGAAACGATGAAAAGGGTCTTCGAAAAATTTTATCAGGGAGACGCTTCCCGCTCCACAGGCGGCAACGGTCTCGGTCTCTCTCTCGCTAAAAGAATAATCGACCTTCATCAGGGTGAAATAATCGTTCAGAGTGAGGAAGGAAAGGGAACAGCATTCACGGTAAGACTGCCGGTGAGCATAAAGCAGTAATTAACCGCAGATAAAAACAGACACATCATAATGGAAAACTCCAAAATGATGTGTCTTAATTTTTATAAAAGATTTTCAAGTGATGAAAAACCTATTATTACGAGCCTTGCGAGTAACAAGGTTCTGAAATGCAAAGCATTTCAGGTTCTTACTTTGAAGCTTCTTCAATAGCAACTGCACAAGCAACAGTCATACCAACCATGGGGTTGTTACCAGCGCCGATGAGGCCCATCATTTCTACAT